>CAYSAA010000093.1:0-8528 GCA_964428905.1 uncultured Atribacterota bacterium | reverse complement strand
ATATTACTCTTAATGGAATTTTTTACTATTGGTGATAAGTACCACTTCGTATTTTTTTTAACCAGTTTTATCTTTCTTCTATTGGTGCACCTATTTGCCGGTAAAATATTTTTAGTGAAAATTCTTGCTCTGGCTAGTGCCCTTATCTTTCCAGTACTGGCTATGATAAAGAATAAACACTATTTTATGCAAAGAACTCCGCAGCAAAAACAATTTACTAATTCTTTGGTTAAGGGATTTACTTCATATGCCCAATTAGTTAAGAAAATTATTTTTGGAATTACCGGAGTAATATTTATATCATTAATTGGGGGATTACTTATCAGTGCATTATTAACAAATTATCAATTTATGCTGGCTATTCAACTCTTCAGTGGTATAAAAATTGCTTATATTTTCCCTTTATTTTTAGTTACATTGTATCTTTGGTGGATTAGTAAAGAGAAAAAGGTGCTTTTAATAGAAGATTTTAAAAGACCCATCTTATTTGAACATGCTTTTCTAGTTTTTATTTTTTTAGTATTTGTAGTTATCTATATTTCTCGGTCCGGTAACTTTTCTTTTCTACCGGTGCCTGATATTGAAGAAAAAATGAGATTATTATTAGAGGAATATTTAGTTGCCAGACCCAGAAGTAAAGAATTTTTAATTGGATATCCGCTATTATCCCTTGTCATTGCCATGAATTTTTTACCTATACATTTTTCAAAGTACCCAATTATGATTATGGGAACGGTAGCGCCGGTTACCATTGTGAATACCTTCTGTCATGTACATACTTCCCTCTACTTTTCATTATTAAGAACCTTTCATGGTTACTGGCTGGGAATATTGCTCGGTATTTTTCTGGCGTCAATTTTGTATTTGTTCAATAAGCTCTTCAGGACATGGTTAAATGGCAATAGGAATGAATAGTTTAAAATCAATTATTATTTCCGGTTATTTTGGATTTGATAATTGTGGAGATGAAGCGATATTGTTGGCAATGATTCAGGAATTTTCTCGATATTTCCCGAAGGAAAAAATTATTGTTCTTTCCCAGAATCCTCGTAAAACGGAGAAATTATATCAAATTAACGCTATTCATCGCTTAAATCCTTTCTTGATTATCTGCAGAATAATGCGTTCAAGTATATTTATTAGTGGTGGAGGTGGTCTATTACAGGATGTTAGTGGGAAGGGATACAGTGTATTTTATTATTTGAGTTTACTTTATCTTGCCAGACTATTTAATGTTCCCAGTGTTATCTATGCCCAGGGTGTTGGTCCGATAGAAAAATCCATTAATAGAAAACTAATCAAATGGGCTTTAAGTAAAGTCAATCTCATTATGGTTAGAGATGAACAGTCCAAAAAGCTTTTACAGGAGATTGGAATCAAAAATAAATCAATTACCGTGAATGCTGATCCTTCTTTTTTATTGAAGAAAAAAGAACTTTCAGAATTAATTAAAATAAAATACAGGTTAAATAATCAAGGAGTATCAGATGAAAAAATGAAAATTGGCATAGTGGTTAGAAATTGCAAAGAAATAGGACAGGATTATGATAATAAAATAGAGCAATTTGCTAAGATATCTGATCATTTGATAAGAGAATATCAGGCCAAACTTTTTTTTATTCCTTTTCAGATTCATGCAGATTTACCTTTTATCGAAGAAATAATAAAGAAAATGAAGTTTGTATCAGCAGAATGCATTGAAGAAGAGCTTAGTCCGGATCAGATGCTATCTCTTTATTCAAAAATTTCGCTAATCATTGGAATGAGATTTCATTCCATTGTTTTTGCCACAATGATGAACAAACCTTTCCTAGCAATAGACTATGATCCCAAAGTAAAATATTTCGTTAATTCTTTAAAAATCCCGGAATTGCTGATAAATCTAAATCAATTAACTGTAAAAATTATTGATAATAAGTTAAAATATATAAGAATAAACAAAGAAAGGATTCAGTCCAGCTTGTATGAAAAGAAGGAACAATTCGAGCAAAAGGCTTATTGCAATACTCAACAATTATATCAGTTGATAATAGAAAATTGTCTTAGAAAGGAATAATAAAATAATTGATACGCATGTTCCATGTCTTTAAAACTTTTCCCAATAAAATTCGTGCCTTGTGGGATGTAAATACTCATATTAGAAAGGGAGAATTTGTTTTTTTAGTTGGTCCGACCGGGGCTGGTAAAACGACTTTCCTAAAGCTAATTTATCGAGGTATCCTACCTTCCAAGGGACAGGTAATTGTAGATGGTGTTAATCTGGCCAGATTAAAGCCGACCTTAATTCCTTACCTAAGAAGAGAAATTGGTGTTGTATTTCAAGATTTTAAACTTCTTTACGACAGAAATGTATTTGAGAATGTAGCTTTTAGTTTAAGGGTGATAGGTACTAAGAATGCAATTATAAAACAGGAAGTAAATAATACATTGAATTTAATCGGCTTATCTCATAAGAAAAATACAAATCCCCATTTGCTTTCCGGGGGTGAACAACAGAAACTTTGTATAGCCAGAGCCGTGGTAAGTCACCCTTTAATTTTACTGACTGATGAGCCGACTGGCAACTTGGATCCGGAAACTTCCTGGGAAATCATGAAATTATTGTTTAAAATAAATATCTGGGGCACTACGGTCATTGTGGCATCACATGATAAATTAATGGTAGATAGAGCAAAGAAGCGTGTTATTAGAATAGAACAAGGAGAGATCACCTCTGATACTCAGAAAGGAATTTATTCAAAGTAATGCTAAGAAATATCTTTTTCTATATCAAAGAAGCTTTCCTGAGTACCAAAAAAAATGGAATCATGAGCATAGCTACCATGATTAGCCTAACCGCTACCTTGATTATTGTGGGGATTTTTTTACTTATATCTTCTAATATTAATCTATTTATAGACAACATAGAATCTGAATTGGTTGCCGTTGCCTATCTGAAAGATAGCCTTTCTGAAGAAGAATTACAACGATTAATTCAAGATACCAGTGAATTGGAAGGAGTTAAAGAGGTAAGGTATATTTCCAAAGAAGATGCCTTGCAAAAATTAAAAGTTGATTTAGCCGAACATGAGGAAATTCTGGCAGGCATCCTGGAAAATCCATTACCATCCTCCATTGAGGTTTTGGTTGTTGATACATCGTATTTAGAAGACATATCTTTTCAATTGAATCAGTATAGTGGTATTGCAGAGGTAAATTATGGTGGTGAGTTAACAGAAAAGTTGATTGTGTTATTTCAGTTTATTCGTAAAACTGGATTTGCTATCATATCTGTTTTGATTTTTATTGCTATATTGATAATGGTTAGTGTAATTAAAGTAAGTGTCCATTCGAGACAAAAGGAAATAGAAATTATGGCACTGGTGGGAGCTACCAGTTGGTTCATTCGCTGGCCCTTTATCATAGAAGGTTTTTTAAAGGGATTTTTTTCATCTGGTATAGCTGTATTTATTATTGTCAGGACCTATTTTTTATATATGGAGCAGTTTAAAAAAATACTTCCTTTTATGCCGATTATATCTGATCAGGTTATTCTATTGAAAATAATATTAACGATTTTATTGTTAGGTACCTTAATCGGGATTTTTGGTAGTATGCTTTCTCTGAGGAGAATAAGTTATGAAGAAATATGAGAAATATGTCTATATAAATAAGAGAAAATATATATTTATCAGTTTAATGGTTATATTAGTTTTATTTTTTTCTCTATTGATCACAAAAATAACTGATGCGGATGCCCAAAGTATTAGTATCGAACAGGAACAGGAAAAACTAAATCAAATTGAACAGCGTAAGAAAGCCATTCAACAAGAATTAAACAGATTACAGAAAGAAGAAACAGATTACCAGAAGTCCTTAGAAAATATTCAGCATTTGCTCAGTAAGGCAGAAAAAGAACTTCAAATAGCAGAGTCCAATTATGATAATACATTAAAACAAATAAAAAAACTGGAAGAGGAATTGGAAGTTGAGCATGGCAAACTGGATTTGCAATTGATTATTCTAGAAAATAGATTGAAACAGTTTTATAAATATAATAATATTACATATCTGGCTGTCTTGTTAAATAGCAAGGATTTTTCTCAATTTTTAAACCGCTATCGTTATTTAGAACAAATATTAGCAAATGATGCGAATATTGTGAGCCAGGTTAAAGAACAAGTTGCAATTGTTAAAAGCCAGAGAGATAGCTTATATAACAAAAAAGAAATTACCAAACTGCTTGAACAGGAGATTAAAAAAGAAAAAGAAAATATTAAAATATCAATAGAAGCAAAAAATAGGTATATTGACAGGATTGAAGAAGAGCAAAAAAATCAATTAGCTAAACTGGAAGAGTTGGATAAGTCCTCGGCTCAGATAAAGGAAATTATTGAGTTGGCCTATCGAGAAAAAGAAAAAGCAAAACAGCCACAACAGCAATCCAAAGATGAAACCACCAGGGTAGAAGTTACCCTAAAGCCTCAAAAAGGTATCTTCCAATTACCGCTTAAAGGTTCAATTATTTCTAATTATGGTCAACAAAAACAGGAAGAATTAAATGCCTATATATTTAATTCTGGTATTGATATTAATGCACCACTGGGGGAAACAGTCAGGGCAGCAAACTTTGGAAGAGTTATTTATATTGGGAATATCAAAGGCTATGGAGATATTATTATTTTGGACCATGGTGGAAACGTAACTACATTGTATGCCCATCTCTCCAAGGTGCTGGTTCAAATGAATGATCAGGTAACGAAAGGTCAAATGATTGGACAGGTTGGTACCAGTGGAGGAATGGAGTCTCCACGATTACACTTCGAAGTCCGAGTCGAAGGCAAGCCCGTTGATCCTTTTGAGTGGCTTTAATATGAAACAATAAATAGAGTAACTATTTTTGGTTATACAAATTTACATAGAAATTGGGTGAGTATCAATATGAAAAGAAGTCTAAAAATATTATTATTTTTGACGATAATCATTTTTTTGTCTTTTATGGTATTGGTGTCTTCAATAGGTAATGTTGCTGATAATACTGAAAGCCAAAATGATAGTATTTTCAGTTATTTAGAGCCTTTCTTTGAAGTAATCAGTATTATCAGGAGCGAGTACATTGATGAGGACATTGATGTTACAAAGTTAGTTCAGGGAGCTATCCGAGGGATGTTGTTAGAATTAGATGATCCCTATTCCCGCTATCTGGATCCGATAAGTTTTCAACGTGAGCAGGAAAACATTTTTATGGGCCATTTTGATGGATTGGGCATTATCGTTACTATTGTAGATGAACAGTTAACTGTAATTTCTCCCATAGAAGATACACCTGCTTATCAGGCTGGTATCAAGGCTGGGGACGATATTATGGAAATTGACGGTGAATTGACTAAAGGAATGATTTTAGATGAAGCCGTCAATATTTTACGTGGGGAAAAAGGAACAACAGTAACTTTGAGTATTAAAAGAGGAGATATAGAGGATTTATTGGAGATTACTGTAATTAGAGATACAATTACTGTAGAGGCTGTGAAGGAAAAATTGGTAGAAAATGACCAGATTGGGTATATACGTATTTCAACATTTAATGCCAATACCGGACCTGAATTAAGAGAGGCTTTAGATTATTTTGAAAATATTCCACTAGAGGGAGTAATTGTAGACCTCAGGAATAATCCTGGTGGTTTGCTTGAATCAGCTATAGATGTAGCCAGTCAGTTTGTGAAAGAAGGGGATATTGTTAGAATTAAAGGCAGGAACAATGTAACAAGGACTTATAGCTCACAGGGTAATCAATATCCGGACTGGCCTCTTGTAGTTTTGGTTAACAAAGGAAGTGCCAGTGCTTCAGAGATTGTTTCTGGAGCAATTCAGGATACAGATCGGGGTATTATCCTGGGCGAAACTACTTTCGGAAAGGGATTGGTTCAACAGGTTTATTCCCTATCAGATGATTCTGCAGTAACAGTTTCTACATCTGAGTATTATACACCAGAAGGTAGAGTAATAAATCATATCGGTCTCGAACCGGATATTATCATACCCACAGAAGAAGGGTATGAAGAGGAAATCGAAGAAGATATACAGCTTAACGCAGCCATTGATTTGTTATTAAAGGAAAGAGTGTTAAGCTTACCAGAGGTAGATGAGAAATAGAATGGATAAAAAACTCTGGAATTACGCCTATTCAATATTACTATCTGTTATCTTATTGCTTTTATTAGGAATATTTATTCATCTGGGTGGAGATGGTAATAAGATAACCGATTTACCTATGGATGCAACTAGCCCATCTGAAGAAACTTTTTTAGAAGAGCAGGCAGTGCAGGATAAAGGGAAGTCATCATTATTATTACCCGAAATTCTCAGGAAAAAAGATGAAGATTTGCAATTATTTTATCAATTTATAAAAGGTAGAGACAGAGACCAAGACAAAGAAGATTGGCCCAAAGTAGCAATTATTATTGATGATTTAGGCTACCAGAAAGAAATTGCCGAGCGTATTATGAATTTGAACTATCCGGTTGCTATTTCTATATTACCGTTTCTGCCCTATTCTCAATTTGTTGCCCAGATGGCAAAAGAGAAGGATATGACAGTTCTGTTGCATATGCCAATGGAGGCTCATAATTCTAATGTAAATCCCGGGGAGGGTGCTATCTTCTCAACGATGAATGAGGAAGAGATAAGGAATAAGATGAGATCAGTTTTTCAAAATCTCCCCAATGTTAATGGAATGAATAATCATATGGGGTCTAAAGTGACTGAAAATAGAGAGATCATGAAAATCGTATTAAGTGAAATCAAAGCAAAAGACATGTTTTTTATCGATAGCATGACCAGTCCTGATTCAGTTGGTTATGAGCTAAGTAGAGAGATGGGCATTAAAACCGCCTATCGTACTGTATTTCTTGATAATGAGCAGGATATTGATTATATTCGCAGTCAGGTAAATTTATTGAAAGAGTTTGCCTTAAAAAACGGAAATGCAATTGCCATAGGTCATCCCTATTGCAATACCATTGATGTGTTGATTGAAGCCGGATTGCTTTTACAGGCAGGAGGAATTGATATTGTAGATTTAGAGGAATTGTTGAAATAGATAAAACCGCAGTCTATTTGAAAAAGATATGCTCTAAGAATAGCATTTATATTGTCAGTTATTAAAAGTAGTAAAATGTACTTATCATCGTAGGAGGAAGCATGAATAGTAATAATAAAAGAATTCGGGTAAGATTTGCCCCTAGCCCTACAGGTTATCTGCATATTGGAGGAGCCAGGACGGCATTGTTTAATTGGCTTTATGTCAGGCATTATGGTGGGACTTTTATTTTAAGAATCGAAGATACAGATAAATTGAGGTCTACCCCTGAAGCTGTCAATGCTATTTTAGATGGCATGCATTGGTTAGGTCTTGATTGGGATGAAGGTCCGGGAAAGGGTGGAGAATATGGTCCTTATTTTCAAATGCAGAGACTGGATTTCTATAAGCAATATATTGATCAACTGCTAGCAGCTGGAAAGGCATATTATTGTTATTGTAGTAGCGAAGAACTTGAAGCCAGGCGTAAGAAACAACTGGCTGAAGGCAAGCAGCCTAAATATGATCGTAAATGCCTGCATTTAAGTGAAGCAGAAAAGGAACAATTTAAGAAAGAAGAAAGAAAACCGGTGATACGTTTAAAAATGCCTGAAAATCGAATTATAGTAAATGATTTAATAAAAGGAAAAATGGATTTTGACAGTCGTTTGCTCAGCGATTTTGTAATTGTTAAGTCTGACGGTATTCCAACCTATAATTTTGCGGTAGTTATTGATGATATTTTAATGAAAATATCATTAGTAATGCGAGGAGATGACCATATCTCAAATACACCCAAACAGATTGTTATTTATCAAGCCTTAGGGGTAAATCTTCCGGATTTTGCCCATATACCCATGATTATGGGACCTGATAATACCAGGTTAAGCAAACGCCATGGTGCTACATCAGTGCTGGAATATAAAAAAATGGGCTTTCTACCGGAATCGGTTGTTAACTATATTGCCCATTTGGGTTGGTCATCGGGAACGAATCAGGAACTTTTTAGCATTAAAGAGCTAATTAAAGGTTTTACTCTGGATAAGATATCCAGTCATGCAGCTATCTTCAGTATGGAAAAACTAAATTGGTTTAATAGCGAATACTTAAAAAAAATGTCTGACAGAACCTATGCCGAAATGTTATTACCATACTTAGAGGAAGTTAACTTTATGGACAGTCAGGTCAGTGATGAGCAATTTCAATGGCTAAAGAAAGTGGTTTCTCTTATGAAAAGCAGGGTGAGAAATTTCAGACAATTTTTAGAATATGCGGATTATTTTTTTACGGATGATTTTAAGATAGAGGATGATGCTGCCAAAGTGCTTGAGCAAGAGGGTGTAATAAAAACCTTAGATGGACTGATTGAGCGGTTAGAACAGATAACTCAATGGACAGAAGAAAATATTGAACAAGCAGTAAGAGAATTTGCCAGTACAATGAATTTAAAGGGGAAACAGATTATTCATCC
>CAYSAA010000092.1:0-3594 GCA_964428905.1 uncultured Atribacterota bacterium | reverse complement strand
TATATTTTCTAGCTTATTCCAGGGAAGATTCAGTTCTTCTCCTAGCACATTCCCTGGTAAGACCCTTAAAGGACTACCTAGCATTCCAGAAAGCCAAGGTATTACAGCAGCAGCTGGAGAATCACCCCTGATAATATCATCATTGAGTATCTCTCCTTCCCTTAGTATCTTTATCTCATCATCCATAAAATCTTCCGGGTTAATCATATCAGGAGTTAATAGGGTATCTAATTTCCAGGAACTGGTTACTCTGTATTCTTCCAGCGGGAAAAAACCTCTGAGTGTAAATCCGATCAGGGGGCGCTCCATTTCTTCCCTATTCCAGAATGCTTTATACTTTTCAATTTTTAACGGGTCGTTTCCAAAAGGTATTTTTGACATAAATATTCCCCCATATTTCTTATTAACTTTTTATAAGTATTTTTACTATATTCCTTTGCAAGTTGCAAGTCCATACATATTTATAAGATTATCAATCATTATTTGCATAAATCATTATAGCTATACCGAAAGAGTATCTATAAAAATTAACAGATTTATATAAAACATATAAAATATGATTTGAAATGAAAGTTTTTTATGTTAAAATAAATACAAAATTGGTATTTTTTAAAATAGCTAATTTATATATTTTTACTTTTAACGGAGACTTCACATTTCTAAAAGCCAGGAAGGGAGGTGATAGAAAGAGTAATTATTTTGTTTTTTAGATAAAAAAGTTGTAGAGATTGTAAAGGTTCGAATAAGAAGATGTATCAGAAATAATTGTAATTTGGAGGTTTGTATTATGAAAAAAACAATGTATCTGTTAATATTGTTGCTTTTTGTTGTTTCTTTAAGTTTAACTGTTGGTGCCCAAACAACATTAAGATTGGCTCACATTTATGATCCTTCTCATGCTTGGTCCAGGGGCGCTGAAATGGCTGCCAAGTTAGTAGAAGAAAGAACAGAGGGACAAATTAAGATCGAGGTATATCCAAATGGTCAGTTGGGTACAGAGGAGCAGATTACAGAAGCTGCTATCTTTGGTTCGATTGATATTGCCATTTCCGGTGCCGGCCAGATTGGGAATTTATTTAAGCCGATTAATGTGTTAGAAATGCCCTATACTTTTGAAAATAATGACCATGTTTTAAGATTTGCTAAAAGCGATATTGGACAACAGATGTTTGCGGATCTGGAACAAGAATTTTCTTTGAAGGTATTAGCTGCTATGCCTTATGGGACCAGACAATTAACTTCTAATAAACCCATCAATACACCCGAAGACTTAAAGGGTTTTAAACTGAGAGTAGCTGAACAGCAAGTATCCTTAGAATATGCCAGGGCCATGGGAGCTGATCCTACGCCAATTGCTTTCCAGGAAGTATATATGGCATTGCAGCAAGGAGTTGTTGATGGGCAGGAAAATCCGCTTCCCACTATCCATGCACAAAAATTTTATGAAGTACAGGATTATATAAATTTAACCTCTCATGTAATTAACTGTGGTACTTTTGTGATGAATGGCGATAAATTTAATAGTTTAAGCGAAGAGCATCAACAAGTTATGCTCGACGCCTGGTCCGAAGTTGCTGAATTTATTACAGCTGATATTAATGAGAGTGAGAAAAAATTGGGTGCTTTCTTCGAAGAAGAAGGATGTACTTTAATTGAACCGGATATTGACGCTTTTAGAGAAGCAACCAAGGATATGCCTACTGACTTTGCTAAATGGTGGATTCGTTATGGCGCAGATTTGCATAGCAGAATACAAAATTTATAATTCTATGACTAAATTTAATCTAATAGTATTTGGAAGCCCATTGTAGGCTTCCAAATACTGATCGAAATATAGTAATACAATAAAGAGATAAATGCGTAAGAGTGCCTCAAAAGAAACCCAAAGGGAGTATAAATCCTTGAAAAATCTTTATAATAAAATCGAAGAATATGTACCCTTGGTTTTTTTTCTGCTCATTTTTTTTCTCATGGCAATTCAAGTATTTACCCGATATATATTTAATTTTACTCTAGCTTGGAATATTGAACTCGTTCGTTATAGCTTTGTATGGATCACTTTTGTTGGGGCTGCCTATGTTCGAAAAGAGGATTCCCATATTAAAATCGATATACTCTTTAATTATGCTTATAATAAGATGAGCTTAAATCAGCAGAAATTTTTCTGGTCGTTTAAAGAACTCTTAACCATATTTTATTTAATTGCCTTAATTGTCTTTGGATATATTTTAGCTTATAGATCCCGCCGTTTTTTATCTCAAGCCATGCAAATTTCTCAATTTTACCTTTATATATCTGTGACAGTTGGCTCACTTTTTTTCCTGATTCGCGAAATACAGGATATTATTGTCTATTATCGAAAACATTTTATATCAAGTGCAAATGAATCAATAAAGGAGTTTTCTAATTGATTGCATTTTTGATCATTGGATTATTTGTTTTATTAATTTTAGGCATGCCAGTTGCGTTGGCAATTGGCATTCCTTCATTAATCTATATTATGGTTGAAGATGCTATCCCTAATTTTACTGCCATTCAGCGGATTGTAGCAGGGGCTAATACTTACCCCTTGTTAGCTGTCCCTTTATTTATTTTTGCCGGAAATTTAATGAATACTAGTGGAGTAACACATCGTATTTTTGATTTTTCTAACAAAATTGTAGGCCATATCAAAGGCGGTCTGGGACATGTTAATGTGGTTGCCAGCATTATATTTGCCGGTATGTCCGGTGCCGCCGTTGCCGATGCCGGAGGTCTGGGGACTATAGAGATTAATGCCATGCGCAAAGTAGGCTATGATGATAATTTGACTTTGGGAATTACAGCTGCTTCATCCACTATTGGTCCTATTATTCCACCGAGTTTACCAGTTGTGGTTTATGCAGTAGTAGCCTCAACTTCTGTTGGTCGTTTATTTGCTGCGGGAATTATTCCCGGGCTTATGATGGGCTTAAGCTTGATGCTAATGATTTATTTTTTAGCCGATCGCTATCATACCCCTATTGGGAAACGTGAAAAACTAAAGGATATTGTTATTTCCTTTTTTCATGCTTTTTGGTCGTTATTGACCCCTTCCATTATTTTAGGTGGGATCTTTTTTGGGATTTTTACACCTACTGAAGCGGCCGCTATTGCCTCTTTGTATGCGATTATCCTGGGATTTTTTATCCATCGGGGGATGACGACTAATCAATTCATGGATGCAGTTAAACAATCGATGGTATCAACGGTTCAGCTAATGTTTATCGTGGTAGCGGCTACTTTATTTGCCTGGATTTTAGCTAGAGAAAGAGTGCCTCAAACTGTAGCTAATTATATTCTTAGTCTGACCGATAATTACTATCTTATTCTTTTTTTTATCAATATTGTCCTGTTAATTGTGGGAATGTTTATGGAAACCATTGCTTCTATTAATATTCTCGTTCCTGTTTTTATTCCTATTATTGAACATCTCGGGATTGATCCCATCCAGTTTGGTGTTATGATGATTTTGAATTTAATGATTGGTTTACTTACGCCGCCTTTTGGCACTGTTCTCTTTGTTTTGAGTAGTGTAGCAAAAGTGCCTGTAGAGAGAGTAGCTCAAAATACAGC
>CAYSAA010000091.1:0-11573 GCA_964428905.1 uncultured Atribacterota bacterium | reverse complement strand
ATATCAGGATGAACTCCATATGCCGAGATCATGGGAATCTTACCATTTTGAAAAGTTTCGGCAGATGCTCTGGTAGTATGACTATAAGAGCCACTCACTGCTGCAACAACTCCATCTTTAGTTGTAAGTTTCTGGGCAATACTTACTGCTTGAGGTGGAGAGAAAGCATCATCATAATAGACTAATTCGACCGGAGTTCCGTTGATTCCCCCTCCTTCATTGGTTAATTTTACCGCTAACTGTGCTGCCTGCAGACAACTTTCTCCATCAGCAGCTGCCGGACCTGTTATGGGAGCAAAAAATCCCAATTTAATTGGCCCCTCAGCACCATACACCACCATAAAACTCGACACCAGTAAAAAAACTGCCACAAGTCCTGTCAAACCAATCTTCTTAAAACTAAACATAAAACTCCTCCTTAAAATATTAATATTTCAAAAAAACGCCACAAAAACATTCCTCATTTGTTACCAGGGTGCCGTATTAATTATACCTAAAATATATAGAAAGTCAAAAAAAATAGTAGGCTTCAAATACCCAAAAACATAAGAAAGAGAGTGTTTTTAAGAAATATAGACTATAAATTATTAATTTGAATTTATCACCTATCTAACTAAAATTTCGTAAAACAGACTCGAGTTGTCTATCTCTATAATTTTCAAATTAATGTCTAATTCGGAAGTTAAGGAAAGAAATTCAACTGGCCTAATGGTAGTAGCTTTAAATCCATCTTTGGTGACAATGATTCCATTACGAGTTGCAGTAAAATCAATTTCTCCAATTAGGCCTGCGTAAGATTGAAGAATAAACCAGTTTAGGCGTTCTTTCCAAAATTTATCTGAATAAGTAGAGAACAACACTAATCCTCCTTTCCTGGTAACCCGAATAGCTTCTCCAATTAAATCCTTCTTATCCACATTAAAGGCAGAAATCCCATTTTGAATACAGACTACAATATCAAAAAAATTATTTGGAAATTCAAGATTAATAGCGTTCATCTGGAACAAATGGCAGTTTCCGTGCTTTTTAAGCAGGCCTTCTGCTAATTCTAAACTGGACTTGGATATATCAATGCCAATTACCTCTTTTGCCTTTTTACAAAGCCTTTGCAGCACTCTTCCATAGCCACATCCCAATTCTAATACCATATCTGAGGGTTTAATTTTTTCCAAAACATATTGAATTTCAGTATTTAGATACTGCTTTACCCGGGGAGGGGCAATCTGGTAACATTTTCTCAATTGTATGGCTGAAAGTTTATCTGAATAATAACTATTGTTCTCCATAGCACAAACCCTTATTGCTACCAATATCCTGATTAATCAAATGATTATTCAATCGTTCAATGTTGTTTTTCCATTCTAGTTTCAATTCTTTGTCATTCAAAGTAAGTTCCTTCTAATTTATAGAAATTTAAAAAGTTAAATATGAAAACCGGCCCTTGTTAGATTTTATCTACAAAATAAATACCCCAGCTCTTCAGATTATAGATTCCTTTGTAAATCAATAAAAATGCTGTTAGAAGAATCTTTCTGTTTATCTATACATACCTGTAACGAGACGGTTTTTCTTTCGGAAATGTCACTCTGATTAATATATTTATTCCGGCAGAAAGAAAGTTTTTTACTTTCCTGATTGTTCAGATTATTCTATAGTTATTATTATTTTTTAATTATAGACCACATTGAGTTTTAATAAAATACTTTTATCCTAAAAAAGAAAAACCATATATTACCTGGAATAACCTGGAATAAATGAATAGCAATAATATATAATAGAAAAAACAAAGGTTACCTAATTTTCAGATCAAAGTATTCCAAGGGAGTGTGTTATGAAATTTAAAATTTATAATGAAGTATTTGAAAAACTACCTGATTTATGTTTTGGTGTCGTAGTAGGAAACCGAATTAATAATAAACAAAATATTCCAGAAATATATGCTCTGATGAAAAATGAAATGAGTAAGGTGAAAAACAAACTTAAAGATATAAATTTAAAAGAATATCCGGAAATTATGCCCTATAGAGATGCTTTTACCAAATTAGACATTAATCCAAATAGATTTATGAGCTCAGTTGAAGCCATGGTAAAAAGAGTTTCAAAGGGAAATCTTTTACCTTCCATAAATCCTGTGGTAGATTTAGGAAACAGTATTTCTTTAAAATACATACTGCCCATGGGAGCTCATGATCTGGATGCCCTGGAAGGAGAAATTGCGGTAAGGTTTTCCAGAGAGGGGGATGTGTTTATTCCCCTGGGAGAAGATGTAGCGGAAGTCTTGAATGGTGGAGAATTGGTCTATGCTGATTCTAAAAGAATCAGAACCAGGAGATGGATTTGGAGACAATCAGATATTGGTAAGATTGATGAAAATTCAACAAACATCTTTTTTCCTATCGATGGATTTCAAGCCAATAAAGAAAAGGTAATTAAAGCAGCAGGCGAACTGGAAATATTGCTTACAAGATATTTTAACTGTAAGATTACAAAAGGATTGATAGATATTCATAATCAAGAAATGGAAATATAAAGTGATATATTTGAGATACCAGGCCTATCTAATGGATAAATATCTCCTTCTTTCAATCATCCTGATTTTCTATAAAATTTAAAAAAAATAAACTATCTCCAGGCTTTAAGGTAACGGAATAATGTGCTAGCCTAGATAGACTTATACTTAACTTATACTTATTTAAACCAAAGAGAAATTTCTCTCTCAGCCTCCTCTACTGATCCCGAGGCATGGACTAAATTTTGTATAGCTCGTTTTTCCTTATCTGCAAGATCCGGTGAATCTATGGAAAAATCACCTCTTATTGATCCTAATTCAGCGAAAAGTGGGGCTGTATTGCCGACCAACTTTCTAACTAATTCAATAGCATGATTACCCCTTATAACAATAGCAACTACCGGCCCTGATGTTATGTATTGAACTAACCATTTTCTGATTAGCTTGCCAATTTCCAGAGCATCATCAGTACTCAAATCATTTATCAAAGCAAAGTTGTATTTCTTATAGGTATCTATAGTCTTTCTGCCAATGGACCTAAGCCATTTTTTATCATCAGGATAATGCTTTTTCACAATTTCAGTCAAAGGCTTTTTAATTATTTTCATTTCGTCCAAGTTTAATCCTGCTCTTTCAAATCTGGCAATAATTCTGCCAACCAATCCCCTTTTAAAGGCATCAGGTTTGACCAAAACTAATGTCTTCTCTATCATTTCATTCACCCCAAAATAATTTTTCTTATTTCTAAAGTGACAGCCTTGCCTTTAGTTTAAAGATACTATCTTACTTTTTTGAGCATTACATCTAATATTGCCTGATCCGTAGGAATCATTCCGGGGTCACACACATATCCTAAATTTTTAAATAATTGCCTGAAATCAGGGTCTACGATACCATCGGTATTGTGAATGATTGCACCTTTTAAAGCAAGTAAAGCAGATTGAACTGCCCATCCCGAGGCAAGAGCCAATTTAAAAGCACATCCCTCTTTGGCACCATCGCAAATAACTCCGGAAATAGAACCAACCATATTATAGAGTGCACCAAGGATTTGGTCCTTATTGCCACCCAGGAGATAGACCACACCAGCACTTGCTCCTATCCCTGCTGCCACACCACATCCACACATAGCAGATAAGGTACCCGTATAGGATTTAATAAAGAAGGTAATTAAATTTGTTAGTGCCAAAGATCTGATTAATACTTCTTTAGGAAGTTGTTGTTTTTCTGCTACCGCATAATTGGTTAAAAAGGCAGTGATACCATGATTTCCGCTTCCGGCGGTACTCATTACCGGAAGTTGACTGCCAGACATTCTGGCTTCTGAGGCAGCCGCACACAAAATCTGGGCTCGGCTAATCATAGTATCAGACATAATCCCCTCATGGATCATTTCACTAAATTTGTACCCAATTCCTGACTTCATGCGAAGTCCTTCCTGGGCAATTTGTAGATTCATCTGAACACCCTCTTCTAAAAATGCTACATCCTCTAGAGGTGTCTGATTAATGAACTGCAGGAAATCTTCCAATAAGTATTCCTGGATTTTTTGCTGGGTAGAGTTGGCCTTTTTATCTTTTTTTAGGAAAGGTACATAACGGGAATTCCTATCAATCTTCTCAACACTGACAATATTTAGGTGATTATCCAAAATGATCACTCTTACCTGATCCTGATCAGTAACTAGAGTAACCTCAATATGTAGACCCTTGTAATCCCTATTTAGAAGTATGTTTATCTTTTTCTGTGCTATCAATTGTCTGGTTTCTTGAATATTTTCATTGGTCAAACCTTCAATAACTCTAAATCCTTTTTTAGTCTTACCGGCAAGGAAGCCAAAGGCAGCCGCAGCAACCAAGCCTTTTTCCTTAGTACCAGGAATGGTTACCATGAGACCGTTTTTATAGATATTTGAATCGACCTCAATTTTTATGCATTCCAGGTTACCCGAAGTTTGCTCCCTGGCTTTTGCCACCGCATAGGCAACAGCAATGGGTTCGGTGCACCCGGTAGCGGGAACAATCCCTTTCTTTAATAAAATAAGTAAATCTTCCTGACTTTTTTCCATTATTTTTCTCCGGTTTAAATCTATCGGAAATTTATCATAATTATTCATCACAATAGGCGATGGCTTCAATTTCAATCTGGGCATCCTTGGGAAGACGTGAAACTTTTATGATTTCTCCTGTAGTTGGATCAATGGGTATCTGGCCTGAGGCAAACACTAAATTTCCGATTTTTAAAGCAGGAGAATAAGGGCCAATGGTCTGGGGTGCTTCATGATTATTTTTGATTTCTTTTTTCACTTAATCAGTACTCCTTTCTTTTTTTGTTTAATTTGTATTAATTTCGATTCGTGTTAACAGTTTAACTAAAAAGATGAATTTTTTCTTTCTAATGTCATTAAACTTCCCATATGTTATATTTATTATTACTTTTTTAAATACTTACTAAAAAATTGTATTATCCTTTTATTATACTGTACTATAGATGGTAAGAATATTGCCAACAATAAATTTGTAAATTGTACTTTATGCTCAGCTTGACTATTTTCCCAGTTCGCTACTCTTGTTTAGATTTTACCTTTTTATTATAATGGAAGCAATTAATAATATCAGGTTTATCTTTAGCAAATGGAAATCTTTTGTACAATTAAACAATATTATTCAAGAGGAAAAAATAGTAAATTACCATGAAATATAACAGTACCCGAGGAAATATTCATCCGGTATCCGTTGTAGAGGCAATCAAGATGGGAATGGTACCCGCAGGAGGATTGTTTGTACCGGAAAATATCCCTACAATACCTCTTCAACATTTAAATCAGTGGAAAGATTTATCCTATGCACAGCTTGCCCAAAATATTTTTTCGTATTTTTTAAATGAAGACTTTCCCGAAAATGAGATACGCCAGATAACTCAGCTAGTCTACAGTATCGCGCATTTTGAAATAGAAGAGATTACCCCCGTGAAACGCCTTGATGATCAACTCTTTATTCTGGAACTTTTTCACGGTCCGACCGGCGCCTTTAAAGACATTGCCCTGCAAGTACTCCCACGTATTTTGTCGGGAGCATTGGATAAGCTTTCTGTTACCAACCAGATGCTGATATTAGTGGCAACTTCAGGTGATACCGGAAAAGCTGCCCTGGAAGGATTTAAAGATGTACCCGGAACGCAGGTCATTGTATATTATCCTTTCCGGAAGGTGAGTAAAATCCAGGAACTTCAGATGCTAACTACTGAAGGAAAGAATACTCATGTTGTTGCCATCAAGGGTAATTTTGATGACTGCCAGAATGCGGTGAAAGAAATTTTTTCTGACCAGCGCTTTTGTCAATATCTGAAAGAAGAAGGATTTGAATTCTCTTCGGCAAATTCTATTAACTGGGGGAGGCTCTTTCCCCAAATTGTCTATTATTTTTTTGCTTATTTATCTCTGTTGAAGAAAAATCAAATTCAGTCTAATGAAAAAATTAATTTCACAGTACCCACTGGAAATTTTGGTAATATTTTAGCCGCCTGGTATGCCCGCCGGATGGGTTTACCGGTAGAAAAACTTATTTGTGCCTCTAACATCAATAAGGTATTAACCGATTTTTTTCACAAGGGAATCTATAACCGTAACCGGCGTCTGGTTTCTACTATTAGTCCTTCTATGGATATCTTAATTTCCAGTAATTTAGAACGATTTTTATTTGAGATTTCAGAACATCAGGAAAAGGCTATCAATTACTGGATGAAGGATTTACGGGAAAAAGGTCAATTTAAGTTAGACGGAAATATAAAAGAAAAAATAGAAGAAATCATCTTTGCCGGCTATGCCAGTGAGGAAGAAACGTTAGAATCCATCAAAGCAATGTATCATGATTATCACTACCTGGTTGACCCGCATACCGCTGTAGGGGTAAAAGTTCTTCGTAATTATCAAAATATAATCGGGCAAACCAATAAAACTGTCATTGATGCCACTGCTACTCCTTTTAAATTTAACCGAAGCGTTCTGGCTGCATTACTAGGTGAAAAATTTGTGCATAATCAAGATGATCTAGCCCTGTTACAGGAACTTAGTCACTATACCGGATTACCGGTTCCCGGTATGTTAAAAGATTTGGGAAATAAAAAAATTGGGCAACATCTCGTTTACAACAAAGATAGTACCCGACAAAGCATAATGGACATTTTACAAATAGGGTGAATAATTCAATTCTGTCACATCAATTCATCATCGATAACATCGATCAATGATGCCATAATGATCTGTACCCTTCAATAGTCGCTTTTCATCAGGATATGTCTGATTTATTAATTTGTGATTAATTTTTTTTGCTTTTCCTTATTTTTTATCTTTTTTTCCACGAAAACTTGTTCTCCATTAAAAGGATTCATACCGGTGTAATATATGACCGCTGAATAGGTAGAAGGAATCGGGATAAAAATCTGAACCTGTTCCGGCTTGATGTGAAGTTCCCTTTTAAGGATTTGCTTCAACTGAACCATGTCTTCTTCCCTGCAACCTGGATGAGCCGCTATAAAGTAATAGGTCAGAAATTGTTTTTGCCGTGCTTCACGATTCATGTGGTCAAAACGTGTCTTAAATTCCACCAAATCCATATAGGCATTCCCCTTGCCCATCAGGAAAAGAACATTCTCTTCACTATGTTCAGGGGCAATCTTTAGTTGTCCGGAAATGTGATGATGAATCAGCTCTTTAAGATACCTTTTGCCATTCATCTTATCGGCCATGACTAAATCATACCGAATCCCGGAAGCAACAAACACCTTCTTAATCCCCTCGATTTTCCTGATTTTTCGCAGTAGCCGAATCTGAGGCTGATGACTGAGGGAAAGATTACTGCAGACCGAAGGAAACAGACAGCGTTTCTTTAGACAGTGGCCATTCTGTAACTTGTTTTTACATTCCATACTATACATATTAGCGGTAGGTCCTCCCACATCCTGGATGTATCCCTTGAAATCCTTTTCCATTGTTAATCCTTTTACTTCACGGATGATCGATTTCTCACTTCTGGACTGAATTATTTTCCCCTGATGAACGGCAATGGCACAAAAATTGCATTCCCCGAAACATCCCCGATGAGAAGTAACGGAAAATTTAATGGTCTCCAGGGCTTTGACTGCACCTCCTTTGCGGTAAAAGGGATGGACTTCCTGTTCGTAATCAAGCTCATAGATTTCATCCAGCTCTTTTTCGGACAGAGGTAATAAAGGTGGATTCTGAATGAGATAACGATTATCCTGCTGCTGGGCTAGGACCTTTCCCCGAAAAGGGTCCTGATTCTGGTAAAACAAGTGAAACATGCGAACAAATTGAGTCTTGTCCTTGCGGACTTCCGAAAAAGAAGGTAAAACGAGATCTTCCTTGCCGGGAAATTTAGCGATATAACAAAGACCTCGGATGTTATTGGGGATTCCTCCCCGGACAAGTCGGTCCGCCAACTGCAGGATGCTTTTTTCAGCCATTCCATAGACCAGGTAATCCGCTTTGCTGTCAAATAAAATAGAGCGTCGGACTTGATTATCCCAATAATCATAATGTGCGATTCTTCTCAGACTGGCCTCGATTCCTCCCAGTACAATTGGCCTGGTATTTCTAAAATAACGTTTGATGAGGTTGGTATAAACAATTATTGCTCGATCCGGCCTGCGATTATTTATGCCTCCAGGCGTATAGTCATCTTTTTTTCTCTTTTTTCCAGTAGCAGTGTAATTAGCTATCATGGAATCTACCGAACCCGCTGTGACACCCCAGAAAAGTTTGGGCTCACCCAAACGGCAAATATTCTCGGAATGATTGACATCAGGTTGAGCAATGATGCCTACCTTATAACCTGCTTTGAGCAAGACCTGCCCTATTACGGAAACTCCGATAAAAGAGCTGTCAATATAGGTATCTCCACTAATCAGGATGATATCAAGATGTTCCCAATGCAATTTTTCCATTTCTTGCCGTGTCGTTGGTAAAAACATGTCCCCAAAATCCTTTCTGCCATTTTCCGGATATTGCTATTATATTCTATTATAAATATAGAGGGAAATAAAATAATTGCTTGATGGTAATGCAATATCAAAACAAGGAACTTGGATTGAATTTTTTTTAAAAGTAATGTAAATTAGGGGCTCCGATGAAACCTCTATCAAGTTCATCTAAATCAAACCATAGTCGATTTCGCCCCACATTCCAATCCGATCCTCTTTGATAATAATCACACCATTGAGGCCAATGATGGTTTGAGCCAGGGTAAGGCCTTTTTCAATATCATCCTTTGACTGAATACCATTTCCGATGGCAGTGGCTGCGGCATCGGCCAGGGTAGCAGAATCGGAAATCACAGTAACCGCATCCGCCTTTCCCATGCTGAATGAAGGACCGACGGTCCCGGAGGAGGTACAGATACCCATCCCCTTCTTACGGGAATCAATATGCAATACAATCCTGTTACTTAGAGGAGAGGACCCGGCATAGATAATGGCTTTTCGGATATGCGGGCTTTTCAGAAAAAGGTCTCCTCCGTTCTCAATAATCAGATCATCTGTATACTGCAACAAATGGTGTGCCACATGCTGTGAGATACATCCTGCTACTGCTGCCATGGGGCCTACCTGACAATGTGCGGATACATCAATCATTTCTCTGATCAAAGTATGTGCCAAATCATCCTGGGGATAGGGCTGAAGAGTCGTTTCAAATACAGGATTTTTCTTAATATAGTTTTTCAGAATCTTTCGAAAATATTTTAAAGAAGACAGTGCTTTGTCCTGAAGCAAGACAGGAGCTTGAATCAATAAATCACTTTCTCTTTCCTTCACCTGGAAAGACATCAAGTCATTGCTTTTTATCCTCTGACGATAGGAACGGTTACAATGATGTGAATCAAAATCATTCTGGTAATTAATATCTTGACTTTTCATAGTCTGTTTAGGTTAAAAAATAATTTCAATAGCCTGGACTGGACAGGCATCGGCACAATAGCCACATACCACACAGTCCTGGTAGTTAAATTCCAGGTGATAACTCTGTTTGTTCATGGTTAAAGCTCCCACCGGACAGATGGAAATACAGGCGCCGCAATGATTACATTTTTTCTCATTCCAGAAAACTTCCTGCTCCAGGAATTCAACTTTTATTTTCTGTTCTTCCAGATAGCCGAATGCCTGATCAATCTGTTTCCGGTCTCCACGGATTTCAATGACCAGTTTCCCACCGATTCCGGGTTCAAACTTGGCTTGAAGAATATTAATCCATAAGTTATATTTCTTAATCAACTGATAGGTAATCGGCTCTTCCACCGTGGAAGAATCAAATCGAAGAATCGCCTTTTGTTTAATCATTTTGCCTCCAAAAAAGAACAAATCAGTCCCTTTTTTTATATTTAATCACTTTTATGGGATACGGAGCCTTTTAATGATTTAAAATCCCGGGCAGGTGGTAAGGGCTTGATGGGTTCCTGCAGAAAGAAAGTTCCTTTCTGAAGAGATTCTTTCAGTGTATCTGCAATCATTCTTGCCTTGGCATAACTGGACATGGAAGAGGTGGGAACTTTCTTGCCCTTAATCTCGATCTGGCCTGTTCTAAGCTGGGCATAATTTACCAGTCCCAAGGAAGGTTTTTCCAGACGAGGAACACTATAATCGGTTATCTCGGTATATATTTCTTCGTCTTTAATACTAACTGCCCTCATCATTTCTTCATCAAGTATGGGAATGGGTATTCCAATTCCCAGGTACAGGGTGACGCCATAGCCTGATAGATAGGCAGCCTGCAGAAAATCCGGTTTCATCTGCTTTAAGTCCCCGATCAATGATAGGACAGCCCCTTTTCTCCCCACCATTTTCCCCCTGTCCACAATCGAAGTGGGATGAAACTGCGTGCCTTCCCAGATAACATAACCTTCCGTACCACCGATAAAAATACGGGTACCGATACCGATGGTTCTTAAATCCGGATCATTGAGCAAAGGGCTTAATTGACCGCTGGTGGAATAACTGGCATTCCCCAAGTCGGGAAGCAGTATTCCCATATAGGTATAGATTTTCTGGGATGATTGATTGACTGCCACATTATAATTCTGGTAAGCATTCCTGGGATTTACCATAAAAGCCTGGTTAACCGTTGTCTTGGAAATGGTAGCCTCCACCTCTCTGGCCGGATAACAGTCGGTACCTGCGGAAAATGCTTTTAAGTGAATATCTTTCCCTTTAACAAAATCTTCCAGCACATGGGCTCCGCCATAATCATTTCTTTGCGATTCCGCTAATTGGGTAGCACCCAAATAGAAATCAACGGCTGCTATCCCAGCATAAGCCAGCACATCATTAAGCAAGACTTTTTGCATTCTGATGGGAGGATCACTATGCCCTACATTAAAAAAAGCTCCGGATGAGCACATGGGACCAAAAGTACCAGTGGTAACTACGTCCACCATTTCGGCGGACTTTGTAATTCCCTGTTCATCTTTCAAGGCAATCACTTCTTCGGCAGTCATGACCACTGCCTCTTTTCTGGCAATTTTTTCATTGATTTCCTGAAATGTCCTTTTGACCTTTCCCATCAAATTGCTCCTCTTTTAACAGCTGACCCCTGGTTAAAATTTCAAATATTTCCATAAATACTAAATCTTATCCCGAGTATTGTCAAACTTTTTCTACTCTTGCTAATACCTAAGTAATTACTTAGTGTTAACGAGTAAATATCGCACCTGCCTAGCGGGTGGCCTTAAGAAACCTCTCAAAAAGGCTTAACTTTTTATTAGCCAGTTTTTTCTATGCTTTTCTTTACTTGATCTCTTATCTATCTGTCACACAATTCTTGCCAGGATATTCAAGAGGAATTCTTCCCCTTGAGAAGCCCTGATTATCTAATGCAAGATTCAGATGTAAAGATATACTTTTTGGTATCTATAAATTAAAATATGCTGATTTAAATTTACTCCACCTTAACTTTCAAAAGTTTTTCTGAATGGACAATTCGTTGCCTGGCAGGTTTGGCAAGAATGATCATTTTTAGGAGATATTGTAATATTTTTACCTACACCTATGATCC
>CAYSAA010000090.1:0-9809 GCA_964428905.1 uncultured Atribacterota bacterium | reverse complement strand
AAGATTCAGATGTAAAGATATACTTTTTGGTATCTATAAATTAAAATATGCTGATTTAAATTTACTCCACCTTAACTTTCAGCTGATAATCATACCAGAAATTAGTTAAAAAGTTTTTCTGAATGGACAATTCGTTGCCTGGCAGGTTTGGCAAGAATGATCATTTTTAGGAGATATTGTAATATTTTTACCTACACCTATGATCCAAGATAAGGATTTCTGGGGAATCATCAAATAAGACTCAGTTAATTTTACTCCAATTTTATTGACTGGAATATTTTGAAAAATGATTTTATTTTGTTTTATATCCCAATCATCGGAACCAGGACTAAAATATTTAGTAGTATGAAGATCTTGTTCCTTTGCTTCTTGACAAACTACACTTCTCATATAATCGCTGAAAGATCTGACCAACACTGTCCCAACAGAGTCTAAGGCTACTGCGCGAGGATATTCTCCTTTGGTAAATAATTCGGAAACTTTATTTTCTAAAAAGCTTCCTATGGTAACTATCCCAAGGACTAAATAACTTGACCCTTTTAATAAATTCATTATCGAATGATTAAAATTTAGAAAAAAGTTATTCTCTAAATCTACTCTTCCGTTTGAAAAGGATATATTTTTGATTCGAACAGTGGATGAAATTCCTTTTGGTTTAAAAAGATGATAACCTCGTTCAATCTCTTCCCGATTGATTTTCATTATTGTTTTATTTACTTTTTTTAACTTACTATTACACCCTTGATACCTTAGTACTTCTTCTTCATCTATTTTTAATCTAATATTCTTTATAATTTTAATGTTCATTTACTCTTTTTTGAACTAGTTTATTATCCAGTTTAACAGTTTGCCATTTTTATATTTTTAAATTAAAAAACATCGCCTCGATAAATTCTTCCTGAAAATCGGGGCGCGAAGACAATTCAATGTATTTAACTTTTTCAGATATTTCTCTGCCTACTTCTCTCATTTTATCAGAGCATAAAGCTATTTCTGCTCCTCTTCCTGCTGCATTGCCCACTGATTCTATTTTTTCTAATGGTAAATCAGGTATTAATCCTATTCTTACTGCACTTTTTTTATCAATATAATTTCCGAATGCTCCCGCTAATAATATTTTTTGAATATCTCCCGGAATGATATTTGCCTCTTTTAAAAGTATTTTTATACCTGCACATACTGCAGCTTTGGCTAGTTGAACTTCTCTAATGTCTCTTTGAGTAAGATAGATAGATTTAGCAGCTACTGTTTCATCACTTTCAGTTAAAAGAAATTTATTACCTTTTTGTCCATTAATCATTCTTCTCTGTATCTCTTCACTTAAACTGGGATTACATTCTTCCCTATTTAAAAGCTTGCCACTTTTATCTATAAGTCCTAATTTTAGCAATTCTGCAATTAAGTCGATTAATCCCGAACCGCAAATACCTCGGACTTTACCATCTGCTATTACCTTATAAATAATAGAATTATGATCCATTTGAACTTTACCTATAGCACCTTCCGCTGCTCTCATGCCTGAACTAATCCTAAAACCTTCAAAGGCTGGTCCTGCTGCCGCTGAACAACTCCATAATTCTTTCTTTGAACCTAAAACTAATTCTCCATTAGTCCCTAAATCCACAAAAAGAATCGTTTTATTTTCTCTCCACATAGAAGCAAATAGGATCCCGGCTGAAATATCTGCTCCCACAAAAGCAGAAATATTAGCAAGCATATGAATGTTAGCATCTTGATTAAGTGCTAATCCGGGAATATCTTTTACCTTCAGGTTAAGGCTTTCCTTTACAACCGGGATATAAGGGGAAGGTCCTAAATTAACAGGATTAATACCTAAAAAAAGATGATGCATACAAGTATTGCCAACGATTGCAATTTCATATATATTGCTTTTATCTATTTCCATTTTTTGAGTAGTCTCTCTGATTATTTCATTTAAAGTAGCGACTATTTCTTTTTGTAGTATCTCTAAATTATCTTTAGATTGTTGGGCAAATCCAATTCTGGAAATAACATCATCGCCATGAATAATCTGGGGATTAGTTTTTGCTACTACAAAAAGTTCCTTCCCACTCTTTAAATCAATTAAATATCCAGCTACCGTGGTTGTCCCAATGTCAAAGGCAATACCATAACTATTTCCAGTAGTATCAGCTTTTTCTAGATCAATAATTTCATTATTTAACATCGTTACCGTTACCTTATAGCCTGCTTTTCTAATTAAGACAGGAAGCTTTTGTAATACCTGTATAGATACTTTCAGATTAGAAATATTTTCAACTCCATTTAAAGATAATTTACCTTTGATTCTCTGTACATCCGATCTTTGGTCATCCAAAGAAGGTTCTTCCAAATCTAAAAAAACTTTCTTTAAATTAGACTCAAGGGAAAAATTATTTTTGGTATGATATATATCCCCCTTTGAATGAGCAGAAAATACTCTTTTAAAATCTAATCTAATTTCTGAAGGTATTTCTATTATAGTATCCTGCAAAAGTTTTGTTTGACAGGCCAATCTAAAACCTCTTTTTATTTCCTCTTCTGTCAAAAGATTTTTTTCCATAAGAGTGGCTACAGAAATACCCTTTTTTATTAATACTTTACAATCACCACAAATGCCCATTCCACCACAGGGTGTATCAATATTTATCCCGGCCTTGTCTAATGCGTCCAGTAAAATGGTTCCCTCATTTACTTCAATATTTTTCTTATCAGGTAAGAAAGTTATTTTTATCATCCTTTTATATAAATACTCCATTTTCTAACTTATGTTTCAAAAGTTAATTTTCCTTCTCTATAGGCTTTGATATATTCACTGCAAAAATGGTCCTCTCCCAGAAGAGTTGTAGCTGTCTTAATCATGGCCATCATTCTTTTATCTGTGGGATCGATGATTGCTGCATCCATACCACAGCACATGGTTAAAATCATAAAGACCTGATTGATTAGCCTTCTCTCCGGGAGACCAAAAGAGATATTACTCAAACCAGTCACGATTCTAACCTCAGGATAAGCTTCCCTAACGTTTCTTATCGTCTCCATGGTTATCAGGCCATTCTTATCATCAGTTCCGATAGGCACAACTAAGGGATCGATAAATATGTCTTGTAAAGGAACTCCGACATCAGTTAATAATTTTATTAATTTCTTGGCAATTTCTACCCGGGTTTTAGAATTATCAGGAATACCGCGTTCATCCATAACAAGTGCGATAACTGCACATTTATATTTTTTTATAGTAGGTAATAATCTATCAATTTTTTCTTTCTCGCCGGTTATGGAATTGATCAAAGCTTTGCCCTTATCCCAATTATGAACCTCCAGCCCTTTTTCAATCTCTTCTGCGTTAGGACTATCAATACATAAAGGGATATCTACCACTTCCTGAACTGTTTTCACCAACCATTCCATATTCTCTACTTTGTTGCCACTTGCAGCAGAAGAATTTACATCTAAAATATCAGCTCCGCCTTCTACTTGCTTCCCGGCTAAATCCTGAATAGATTTTGCATTTCTATTCTCAATCATTTCTCTAACTTTTTTACGAGTAGAGTTTAATTTTTCTCCGATAATGAACATTTGGCCTCCTCTCTTTACAAAAAAATTCACTTTTTAGCAAACTCTGAGCACCTTTTTGCAACGTTTGTTTTAAAGGTTAGTAATCTCTCTGATAATTTCAGGAATAATTTCAAATAAATCACCAACTACGGCTATATCCGCAATCTGCATCATGGGTGTATTGGGATTTTTATCTATAGCTATAATCAAATCACAGGACTGCATTCCTACGAGATGCTGAATCTGACCGGAGATGCCACAGGCTATATACACCTTGGTCTGAACTGTCTGTCCGGTCTGTCCGACCTGATGGGCATAAGAGATCCAGCCCGAATCTACCGCCGCCCTGCTTGCACCTACAGCTGCTCCGCCTAGCCTTTCAGCAAACTGTTTCAAAAGGTTAAAACCTTTGGGACCTTTCATTCCCCTTCCACCTGATATTATGATTTGTGCATCGGAAAGGTTAACAGCAGTTTCGGTACTATGAAAAACATCTATGATCTGCTTGATTTTTTCGGTATCACTGGTAAGCATCTCTTCTTTGATGATTCTGCCGCTACGAACAGGATCGGGTTCTGGTAATTTCATGACTCTTGGCCGTACGGTTGCCATTTGAGGCCTATGTTTTGAGCAGCGGATAGTGGCCATGATATTACCACCAAAAGCCGGTCTTGTCTGAAGAAGGTCACCGTTCTCTGGGTCAATTGCAAGACCGGTGCAGTCAGCTGTAAGACCACAGTTTGTCATTATGGAAACTCTTGGTATCAGGGCACGTCCCCTGGTAGTAGCTCCGCAGATCACGACTTCGGGTTTATATTTTGTGATAAGGCGTTTTATAATTTTTGCTTCAGTTTCGTCGACAAAACCGGATAGTCCCTGATTATCAACCACGATTGTCACATCAGCTCCATAGGAAAAAAGCGACTTCAGTTTTGCTTCCATAGCTGACCCCATTACCACTACCCAAACTTCGCTCTTTCTAGAATCTGCCAGGGTCCTTGCAGCACCTATTAATTCGTTTGTAACAGATTGTATTTCACCGGACATAACCTCTGCTACTACCCATATATTACGATATTCTTTCCTTTCAGCATCCGTTAAAGCTATCATTTTTTCTCCTCTGAATCAAACTATACTTCGCAGTCTTAACTCTCTTATCAGAGCTTGTGCACATTCTCTTGAAGATCCTTCAATCTTTTTTGTGCTTGTATGTCTGGGTGGTGGAGGCTGTGTTTTCACAACCCTTGTGGGCGATCCATCCAGACCAATTTTTGATCTATCTGTACCTATATCATCGGGCTTCCATACCGGTATTTCATATTTTTTAGAAGCTAAGCAGCCCTTAAGTGATGGTACACGGGGTATGTTGATATCTTTTACGACAGTTATTACTGCAGGTAGTGACATTTTGCATACATCATAACCATCTTCATGCATCCTTTTAACCCTGATGGATGAAGAAGATATCTCTTCCACAGCCATAACATACGTTGCCTGAAACCAGTCAAGATGGGCTGCAATCCCAGGGCCTACCTGAGCGGTATCTCCATCTATGGCCTGCTTGCCACAAATCACAAGATCAACATCCCCGATCTTTTTGATGGCTTTGGCAAGTACATAGCTTGTAGCCCAGGTGTCCGAACCGCCAAATGCCCGGTCACTAAGCAGAATGGCTCTGTCTACTCCGACGGAAATAGCTTCCCTCAAGCTTGCTTCGGCTTTGGGAGGACCCATGGACAGGGCAATTACTTCTCCTCCAAATTTGGTTTTTAACTGTACACCTTCTTCCACAGCGTAAGTGTCAAAAGGATTCATGATCGCTTTTATACCTTCTCTTACGATACGTTTTGTTTCGGGATCGATTTTAGCATCGTGAGTCGCCGGTACCTGCTTGATACATACTACTATTTTCATAACACCTCCCTGCGATTCCAGACCATTAAAGCCAGATATCTTTAATGAGATCGTATTGTGTTTTAAATCCGAGCAGTGAAAGGTAAACACCACACTCTGGATATAATTTGTGGAGCATTTGTAACGTGGATAAGGGGTCAAATTCTGCATTTTCAGGTATTTCATATCCGACTGCTTCTGAAAGAAGATACAGTTTTTTACTCATCCAGGCCTCTATAACTACCGGTATTTCAGGATATTTTTCCAGAAGTCTGTCCACAACTTCATTTTTCTCTATCAAAGGTTGGGTAATAATAAAAGTGGCACCTGCTTTCATTTTTCTTTTCATCTTTGCAAATTCATGTTCTTCCGGTTCATAAGGATTAAAGGCAACTCCGAGTACAAAAGTACCCGGATACTCACGGTTTATGTATTTTAATAGTTCCACAGATGTGACAGACTCGACATCACTTGCACCTATATCTGAAGGTCGGAGCTTGGGTAGACGCTCCGAACCATCTCCAGTTATGATCAGGAGATACCTGATTCCTTTTAATTTACATATATCGAGAATGTTGTTCAGATCATCTTTGGTATGAAAAGTATTCAGGTGAATGATCAGTTGTTCCGGCATAACGGGAAGCCCAAGCTCCTCAATTATTTCTGTTCCCTGGAATGATAAAAGTCCCATGGCATTATCAGTTATACAAACACAATAACCGCTATTCATAACCCTGAGATATTTATCGGAAAATCTTTCCAAATCCTTTTCCAGCTTTTCCGAATCCTGTTTGGGCGGTAAAACTTCAACGAGGTATATTTTATTCTGGATGTGATGAATCATGGTATTCTCCTAACTCAATTTAGTTGGTTCATCCGAAACACTCTAATATCCAACATTTCAACATTCAACGAAATGACCTTGTAGTAAAATTTTATCTTAATTTTCCCTTCTTTATCTTGGCTAATTTAAGAAGGAATGCCATTCTTTTTTTATTAGATATAGCTTGATATTATTGTTGTAAGTCTCTGAGCAATGATGATTCCGGCAATATCTACGCCAATAACTCAAACAAAAGAATTAGCAAAATAATACTCTGTTAAGAAAATCTCTCTAAGTGATTGTCATAATAAATTGAGAATTAATGGTTTTTTATAAATACTTAGGTAATAAAAGTTTTGGCATCTTCCACTGCAGTAGCAGCATCAGGGGAGTAACTATCTGCCCCAATTTGCTCAGCATAATTCTGAGTTACAGGAGCTCCTCCTATCATTATTTTTACTTTTTCTCTTAATCCCGCAGCTTCAATCGCTTTTATTACCTCCGGCATATTAACCATGGTGGTAGTTAAAAGTGCAGACATCCCTATTATATTGGGCTGATGTTCTTTTACAGCTTCCACAAATTTATCCACAGAGACATCTACTCCCAAATCTACAACTTCAAATCCCGCTCCTTCTAACATCATTTTTACTAAATTCTTCCCTATATCATGCAGGTCTCCTTTTACGGTACCCATTGCTACTTTGCCAATATTTTTTACACCGGTTTCAACTAATTTTGGCCTTAAAACATCCATCCCGGCATGCATGGCTCGGGCGGCAATTAAAACTTCGGGAACATATATCTCATTATTCTTAAATTTCACTCCAATAACATTCATTCCTTTAATTAGGCCATTTTCTAATATTTCTTTAGGTGTTAATTTTTCCTCCAAAGCTTGCCCGACAAGTTCTCTTACTTTTTCTGCATCTCCTCTTTGTAAAGATTCAGATACATTATTTAAATCTACCATAATGTTACCCCTTATTATTTTAAATTTAGTATAATTTTATAAAATAAAAAACACTAACGCTATAAATATAATGGCATTATTAGGTATAATCTTGCTTTTTAAAAAATATAATGATCCATAGAATATACTATCATTAAGCTTTTATGAAAAGAATGAAAAGATTAATCATCTTTTCATTCTTTTTCTATATTCAGACACTGATATCCCTTCTGATTTTCTAAAGACTTTACAAAAATAACTTTGATCTGAATAACCTGCTGCAAAAGAAATTCTTGTGGTATTCCAGGAAGTATTTTCTAATAATCTTTTGGCTTCTTCAATACGGACCTTTGTAAGATATTCCAATAAAGTAGTACCGGTTTCCTGTTTAAAAATATGACTCAAATAAAAAGGACTAAGATAAATTGCCTTGCTGATATCGATTAATTTTATCTTCTTTTTATAATTTGCACGAATAAATTCTCTGGCTTTTATTATGATATCTACATTTTTGATATTTCTGTTCTCATAAACTGATTCGGTAAATCTATCTAAGACTTTTACAATCCAAATACACAATTCTTCAATAGATTGAAGTTTGCCTACTTCTTGAATATATTCAAAATTCAATCCCAAAATCATCTCTAATTCTGCCTTAGCCTCTACTGCAGCTCGAGAAAGAACAACTGCCAGTTCCAGGATTCGGGCTCGAATTAATTCCATCTGACCGGCATTTTTGAATAATATTTTGCCCAAAATCTCATTTAATACTTCTTTTGCCCCTTCTTTATCTCCCAATCTGACTCTGCGTAATAATTCTCTCTCTGTCTCTAAGGGGTAAAGTGAACAGATAGAAATAAATGAATTTTCATTGTTTTCTTCTTTTTCGAGTAACGCTAATTCTTTTCGTTTGATACGTTGAATTTCCTCCGATATTCTTGCTTGTTGAATATACCTTTCCTGGCGTAATCTATTATCAATTAACTGTGTTTTTGCTAAATAGTTAGCCATAATATACAGAATATCTGCCGCTGCTTTTACCTTTTCTTCTGAGACTATTTTGACTTTTTTCAGGGCCTCCTCTAAATGAGATCCCTCTATTTCCAAAGTTTTATCTATTGTTTTAATCTCTTTCAAAAAAGAAGAATCCGGATTTCTCAACAAAACTCCCCCGGAAACAAAGGAACCTAAAAGTTCACCCTCAAATAAGAAAGGAGCAGACCATTCAATCATACCGGCATGGCATTGATAAATATAAGGGAAACCATACTCGACACTCTTTACAGCACTGTTATGGAATGTCTCCCAACACCTTCTCTTCCCTTCTGAAGTACCTTGTATCAATTTACAAAATTTACAAAAATACCTGTTAGAGGTTAAAGGCAAAACTATTTTGCCCTTTCTATCGATAAAAAACACTCCAAGACCGGTAGCTCGATAGTAGGAATCCAAAAGCCATTTTAGTATATCTCTTACGTTAGAAATATTCTCTGGGCTTAATTTTTCATCCATATCATAATAATTTAACATAGAATCTGCTTTCTGACTTGTAAGATATTAGCTATTCTTCAATATATTCAATAATTTATCAAGAGGAAAGGTGTTGATAAATTTCTTCTCCTCTAACCATCCTCTACAGGCTATTGCTACCAATAAATAGATAAAGATTAATCCCTTAAATACTATGAACATTAATCTCGATGGCCAATTATACCCATTTTTCTCAGCCAGAAGTTTTAAATATTTGGCCACTCCGGCAGCTAAACTATCTATAACCTTAGCCTAGATATTTCATTTTGGATATTCCCCATATTTTTTAGCAGTTTCAAACATTACAAAAATATTTTCATTAGGAATATCATCATGAAGGCTATGGTCACTCCCCAAAATATATCTTCCTCCTGGAGCAGCTATCTCTAAACATTCTCTGGTCTGAGCAATGACATCTTCCTTACTTCCACTAACTAATACCGTTTTATTGTTTACATTACCTATCAATGTAAATTTATTACCATAAATCTTTTTTAATTCTTCAATTCTCATACCCGCATTACGCTCCATAGGATGATACCCACTAATCCCTGTCTTAACTATATCCGGTAAAAGTTTATTTAAATTTCCGTCACTATGCATTATTACCGGGGTGCCCGTAACTTTTAATTCCTTAATCATCCTATCTAACTGGGGTATCACGTGCTTCCTAAAGCTATCAGGAGAAATCAGAGGGCCAGTGGTACTACCATAATCATCTGCAAACCAAAGTGCATCTACTCCTTCATCTATCATCATTTTCCCAGATTGAATATAGAAATTTGTAGTAGCCTCTATAACCTCGTCTATTAAATCGGGATCATCGAATAAAAGGTAAGAAAAATTAGTAAAACCAAATAAAAACCAGGCTGGAGTAAAAGGGCCCCTCATTTGTCCAAATACAGCAATATTATTTTCTTTGGCCTTCTTTAAGGCTAATGCTATCCCTTTTAATCTGTCTTTTTTATTTTTATTAATATCGGGAAATGAATAATTATTCCAGTCTTCACGATTTTTCAAAGGATATTTTACAGGCACCTCAAGCCCGAAGGA
>CAYSAA010000089.1:0-2600 GCA_964428905.1 uncultured Atribacterota bacterium | reverse complement strand
CCTGAACTATCTTCAGAAGAACTTAACAACATGGTGAATGATAAAGAGCAGAAATTCAAAAGGATATGTCTGGAAGGAAAGGCTATTGCACTAATAAAGAACAAAGGGAACGAATTGCTGGAAAAAATGGGTAGAGATACTTATGGGGAATATCAGAATCTGTTTAAAAAATATTTCTTGCATATGTCTGGTAATGCTTTTTCTAAAATTGAGATGGAAGATGATTACCCTAAAAAATTAATTAAGCCAAACGGCTCAAAACTTACCTATGATTTGCTTTCTTTTGGTACAAAAGATGCTTTCTCCCTGGCATTACGGTTAACCCTGGCTGAATATTTCCTTAAAGACAAAGAAGGATTCCTGGTACTGGATGATCCCCTGGTAGATATGGATTTAGACCGTCAAGCAATGGTTGCAGAACAAATCAATGAATTTGCCAAAACCAAACAGGTGATATTCTTAACCTGTCACACCCACACTGCCGAATTACTAAAAGGCAAATCCGAAGTCAATCTTTGATATCTTAATCTAAAACTAACATCTGTTTGCCACTATTGCCACTATATTCAATTCTTATAATAGATTCAACAAAAATATAGCACAAACTCTGCCTAGAAAACGGTTTTTCATATTATACATAAAAATATTGCGACTGTACTACACTATAAACTTATAATAGGATGTATGGTAATATACATTTTACAATTCTTCTATCTGTCGGATATATTTAAAAAATAAATAAAAACAAGAGGAGGAGATGATAATGGTGTTTGATTAAAATTGCCAAAAGAGGAGTTGATTAATGAAAAAATATTTATCAGCTCCCAATGGGATGAATGAGAATTAGATAAAATGATTTGAGGTTCAGGAAAAATGATGAAAAAAGCTTTTATACTTTTTCCCACTTCTTTATTTAAAGTAGAATACTTTCCCAAAGAACTTTTAATGAATGATAAGGGTAAGCAAAGAGGGGAAGAAATAAGTTTTTATCTCGTTGAGGATCCTGTATTTTTTGGTTACAGGGAAAAGAAAATGAATTTCAATCAAATAAAATTGGTCTTACATCGGGCTTCAATGAGATATTATTATGATTATTTACGAAAAAAACTAAGTGGCATAGCTAAAGTAAAATATATAGAATTTGAGAAAGCAAAAAAAGGGGAGGTTATTGATAGAGAATCAGGATTCACTGTAATCCATCTCTTTGATCCGGTAGACCATTTGCTCTTAGAGAAAGTTAAAAAGATGGCCAATCAGTATCAAGTCCAATTGAAAATTCACCCTACCCCTAATTTCATCACCCCATTGGAAGATTTAGAGCAATATGCCAAAGGAAAGAAAAAATACTTTCATTATCATTTCTATGAATGGCAGAAAAAAAGGATGGGAATGCTAGATGGGATAAAATCTAAGGATGACGAAAATAGACAGCCTCCTCCCAGGGAAGGAATCAGAATTCCTGATTTACCCGATAACCCTGATTTAAAATTAGCATATGTGGCCCAAGCTAAAAAATATGTTAAAAAGTTTTTTGGAAACAATTATGGTAAGGTAGAAGATTTTATTTATCCTATTACCCATCAAACCTCTGAAGAGTGGTTTATTCATTTCCTTGAGCATAGATTTCAGCACTTTGGAAAATACCAAGATGCCATCATTCCGGATGAGCCTTTTATGTTTCATTCCGTCATTTCCCCCATGTTAAATATTGGTCTATTGAACCCTCAGTGGATCGTGAAGCAAGTCACCAAATATTATCAAGCTAAAAAAATTCCCGTGAATAATTACGAAGGATTCATCCGGCAGATCATTGGTTGGCGAGAATATAGCAGATTTCTCTATATGATAGTTTACAAACAGATTAAGAACGGAAATTATTTTCAAAATCATAAAAAGTTAAACAAAAAATGGTATATGGGCACGACTGGTATTCGCCCTGTCGATGAGACCATTAAGCGTGCCTTTAAGTATGGTTATTTGCATCATATCTTACGCTTGATGGTCATGGGTAATTTTATGAATTTATGCCACCTTCACCCGGATCAAGTCTACCAATGGTTTATGGAATTTTCATGTGATTCTTATGATTGGGTAATGGTCAATAATGTTTACAGTATGGCATTATATGCCGATGGTGGGTTAACCATGCAAAAACCCTATCTGAGCTCCAGTAATTATATTCTCAAAATGTCCAATTACCAGAAAGATGGTCATTGGGAGGAGATATGGAATGCACTCTACTACTATTTTTTATATGATAAGGAAAATGAGATAAAGAAGACTCAAATGGCAAGAAACTTGGTCATCTGGAGCAAGAAAAGTACAATTGAGAAGAAAAAGATTAAAGAATCGGCTAACAAAATCATCAGAGAATTAACCGAAAACTCTTTGACACCCATAGATAAAATGCATTAGAAACAAGGAGGAAGTGATGAAACTAAAAAGATTATTTTTAATCATGATGATGATAACAATCTATCTTTTTTTAATGGAGGGAAATATAATGTCTTATCAAAACGAAAATAATCAAAAACCGGAACAAAAAACGATACGATTAGAAGACCTGCAATGGCAAAACCGAGTCATTTTGGTTTTTACTA
>CAYSAA010000088.1:0-3313 GCA_964428905.1 uncultured Atribacterota bacterium | reverse complement strand
CCATGTATTATAGATTACTTCCCTCCGCTAGAATTACCTAGGTCAGGTTAAGGGGTCAAAGCAAAATGCTTTTTCTCAGCACGGAGCTCCCCCAGTAACTTGATATCTATGTAAGATGTTTCCTAATAAATTATACCACTTCTATTTCTTTTGTAAAGAAAATGACATTTAATTTATTTGAAAATAAGAAACAGATATACTATGATTAAAAACAAGAATCATTGGATGGTGTTTTATGAATAACTTTCCTCAAAGAATTGTGATTATCGGTAACGGGGAAGACTGGCAAAAAGAAAAGATTATTCGTTTCTGTCAAAAAGCTGACTATATTATTGCTGCTGATAATGGGTTGGCCTTACTACATCATCTTCATATAAAACCCGATTTAATTATTGGAGATCTAGATAGTGTTTCATCTTCCACACTTAAACATTATCCTGAAACACCTATCAAAAAATACCCCAGAAAAAAAGACTTTACCGATTCAGAGTTAAGCATTCAAAAAGCCATTAGCATGGACCCTAAGGAAATTACACTACTGGCCATGACCGGAAATTATTTTGATCATAGTTATGCCACTCTAATCAATCTTTTTCGTAACTACCATAAGGGTATTGAAATAAAAATAGTTACATCCAATTCGGTCATTTTCCCGGTTATCGGAAAAATGTCTTTACTTCATCTGAAAGGGAGAAGATTTTCACTATTCCCTCTGAGCCCGGTTAAGCAATTTAGAATAGAAGGTTCACAGTACCATTTTCCAAAAAAAAATTTGAAGGTTACCGATTACAGCATCAGTAACGTCATTATTAATGAAAAACTGGAGATTAACTTTGAAAAAGGAATACTTTTTTGTGTTCTTTTCGACCCGGGATTTCAATAAATCTGCTATTTCAACCTAATTCATTTATGGGAATAGAGCGTAGTAGGTGTGTTAATCCATTCTTTTCCATATAGCTCTTCCACCTTTTTTCGATATCTTGGCGGAAACTGTGCTTCCAGCTGTTCCAAGTATGCTAAAAATTCCTCTTTAGTAGTTAAAGAAAACACCCGGGTTGAATAATTAATGTTATCCCGGACATCCTTTTCTTCCAGACAACTACGGCACTGATTATCAACAAACATGGCATCACAATAGGGTATTAACAGAGAAAGTATATTTAGATCATTGGTCATTCCCCGGTCAGGTGGTTTTTTTTGCCCTGAACCTGCCTTTCGGGCAAAAGAAGCATAAAACAGGGCATACAGTTTGATAAATGGTATCTGACGAAAGGATTCAGATTGCAGATATTGCCAGGTATTTAAACATAAATCACTATATTCCATCCCTTCTTCCTGAAAAATCGAATGAATTATCTGGATAGGATCCATCGATTCCAACAAAAAATGACAAAGTTTACTATCATGAATCTGTTGGGCAGGGAAATGAATCATGTGCCTCAAACAATCAGGATAGGAATGTAAAACTTCTTTGATTAAGGATAGATAGAAATCTTCCATCCATTGTTCAAATTTTGCATCCGCATGTTCTTTCCAGAGATAAAATTCCATGATCCATTGCTGGTGGATTCTTTCTCTTGATGCTCTCAATTCTTCTTCATAGGTCTGTGGATAATGAGATGGATTAAAGTTAATATTTTGAGGAAGCCAGATATTAATATCCCTATCAATAACCGATCTAAAAGTATCAACCATGGGGGGTTTTGATAAACCCCTGACCCAATTTCTAACAGAATCTTCCATCTGAAGGTTTCTAATCTGATACTGATCAATAAATTTTGAACCTCTGGATAATAAATGGTACATCTTTTCCAGAGGTTCAAAAAAATTGGATACAACCGATTCCTGAAGATGATAATTGGATTGGGGACAGATAATGATTTGCATCTTTATAAGTCTATCTAGTTTTTGGTATAACTGCAGCCAGAAGTTATCAGTGTTATTATTTCCGGTAGCCTTCAAATCTGGATGAAGTGCCCGCACCATATAACTAAGCGCAAATTGGTCAATATAGATAATTCTTTTAGAAATATGCGGTAAAATATTATGATTAGACATCTAACTTCCTACTTATAGTGTTTAGATATCTACCAATGATTTTTTCTCTACGGCCTTTCTAATTCTCTTGATACCTTCGCGGATATTCTCCCGGGAATTAGCATAAGAAAGTCTGATATATTCCTGATTTTCTCCCTGGTTCTTTCTACCAAAACAGTTTCTGGCCAATACCGCTACCCCGGCTTTATACAAGAGATATTGCTGAAGTTCCCTGGAATCCTTAAGATTCAAATTTCGACATGCCTCTGTTACATTGGGGAAAACATAGAATGCTCCGCCAGGATTCTTGCAGGAAATTCCTTCAACATCATTCAACGCCTTGACAATAATATCCCGCCTGGAGTGGAATTCCTTAATCATTTTTAAAGATTCTTCCTGCGGACCTTCCAATGCCTCAATACCTGCCATCTGTATAAAAGTAGCGGTGCAGGAAACCGAATTGGTCTCCAATCGGGTAAAATGTGTTGCCAGCTCAGGATTCATTACCCCAAAACCTAAACGCCAACCGGTCATGGCATAAGTTTTAGAAAAACCATCTAATAAAATGGTCCTTTCTTTCATACCCGGGAGAGAAGCAATACTTTGAAATTCCCCATCATAAACCATACTACAGTAAATTTCATCTGAAAAGACCCAGATGTTATTTTGCATGGCTATATCTGCAATTGCCTTCAAATCTGCCTGAGTCAATATCCCACCGGTTGGATTTTGGGGTGAATTAATAATAATCAATTTTGTTCTGTCTGAAATTTTTTCTTTTAGTATATTAATATCAAATCGAAAATCTTTTTCTTCCAGTAATGGTAAAGGAACAGCTTTTGCTCCTACAAAGTTAATCACTGATTCATAGATAGGGAAACCCGGGTTAGGATAAATCACTTCGTCCCCTTCATTAATACAGGCTAATATGCTGTAAAAGATAATGGGTTTTGCTCCCGGTGTTACTACGACCTCTTCCGGACTAACTTCAATCCCGCGAGTACGGGAGATATAACGGGCAATGCTTTCTCTGAAAGGCATAAGACCTGCTGAAGGTCCGTAATGGGTATAACCTTCATGAAGCGCTTTAGAACCTGCTTCTATTATATTAGACGGTGTATCAAAATCCGGTTCTCCGATGGCAAAACTGATAATATCCTTCCCCTGGGCCTTTAGCTTGTTGACCTCGGCCAAAACCTCAAAGGCTGTTTCTGTGCCCAGGCGATCCATGTGATTGGCAATTTGCATCATTTAGTACCTCCTGATTTATTCTATA
>CAYSAA010000087.1:0-3075 GCA_964428905.1 uncultured Atribacterota bacterium | reverse complement strand
CTTCTCATATTAGTACCTGTTTCAAAGCTTACGATAATGTGAAATTTAATGTCATTTTCAATTACATTCATTATTTCTCCTTCCTTAATTCTTCTATCTTCTCATTTACTAGCGCCTTTTTTGCCTGTCGTCTTAGGTAGTTTTCATTATAGACTTTTCTCATTCTCTCCTGGCGTCTTTTTCCGAGTTCCGCTTTTTGCCTTGCCTTTATATCTATAAAATATTCGAATTGAAGGCTGTCCGCTTCTCTTTTTAATCTCTCTTCTAACACCTGGATTATTAGGGCCTCAATTTTCCTGTTTACATGAGCTGGCCCGGGATCTCTTTTTTCTGCCAGGTATCGGGCCTTAACATACGTTTCATAAGGTAAGTAAAAATCATCCCTGTTGCGTAAAATAGTCTGCCACATTTTTTTGTCCTTTCATTAGTCTTTTTTCAAAATTCTTCAAGCTATTTATTTGGTTTTCTAGTAGCTTGTTTTTATCGGTCCTGTATTTTTTAAGCTTCTTTTTCCTGTTATTCTTTTTGTGCTTCTTCATCACCTAGCCCCCGGTCTAAAGCTAATATCAAGTGTACGGCTGGGTCCATGCCATACTGGTTTAATATATTCAAAATTCCAGTTGGCAAGTGCAAGCGCCACTACCGCGTCATCATGGCCCGTCATAGCTTCAAATCTGAATGTTCCGCTTGGTAGGATCTCATAACCAAAACTTTCCATTTCTGAAATCATTATAGGAATGTCCGGGTATGATATTGATTCAGTTTCCAGAGCCATCTGCAAGGCCTGGATCAGCTGATTTTTGGATTGTGATGTAAACTTATAACCCTCAATTTTTATATAATCCTTGCTTCCCCAGAATTTGCCCTTATTGACTGTCTGCAAATCATCTAATATGGGCGAGCCTAAACCTGTACTGTCTATAAGCACATTTGCATTATTGTATCTTTTGGCAAGCATTAAAATACGTTCTTTCTGTATTCCCCAGTCTAGTTTCTGGAATCTATCAAAATAAACTAAGTGCCTGTTCTGGTTCAAAATACAGATAGCGGTAAAATCTGAAAACTTAGCCAGATCTATCCCCATACTATATTGCTGGCCCGGGTGCGGTCCTTCCAGGCTTCCCTTGATACGGTCCTTAATGCCTCTAAAAACTGCGCTTGCGTCATCAATGAAAATTGCATCCAGTTCCTGTGAGGCTACATCTGCTGGAAGGCTCTTCTTTAATTCATGATATTCTTCAATGCTAAAATATGGGCTGTCTTTACTGCTAAAGCGCCATGATTCCCAGTCTTTTTCGTTGGGATCTTGTCCGCGCATAAAAAGTTCGTAAAACCAATTTTTGCCCCGGGGAGTACTCACGAATATGCCCCGGCCCATACGATCTGCTAGTGAAGGCCTTATAGCGTGCCATGATTCAGGCTTTATCCTGGAACATTCATCTAGGATAGCCAGGTTCAGGCTTGCACCTCTTAGCGATCCCTCATTTTCAGCAGATTTCAGTTCAATTTCACTTTCATTGAGTAGCACTATTTTTCTGTCTGCAAGTTTTATTTCCTTAATTGCTACAATAGGACTTATCTCTTTTAATATCCTGAAATTTTCTTCCGATAATTTAAAAGTGGGTGCTATTACCCAGGTCCTTTGTTTTGGCTTCATAACCGATAGCTTAAAAGCCTCTGCACAAGCGCTGATAGACTTCCCATATCTACGGCCTGCACATACTACCCTAAAACGTGCTTTTGAATCGTGAAATATTTCCTGCTTATATGTAGGCTTGTAATTCATTCTTATCATGGTTTTTTACCTTCCCCCCATCCGAATACCATATCAAAGCCTTCCCGGAAGTCCTTCACATATTCAAGGTACAATTTAATAGCAGCTACATCCCCCTTATCTGCTGCCCGGATCAAGGCTTTTTCTACCAGGGGTAATGCTTCCCTTAGCTTTTCAGTTGATAGCCTTTGAAGGTATTTCTTATATTTTTCAGATCTTCTCCAACGATATAAGGTCATACGTTTTATTTTTGTTTTTTCGGCTATTTCATTCAGCGTATATTTTTTGGTCCAGTCCAGGAATAATTCCATTGAATAACGCTGTTTAGGGGTGGGTACCCATGAATCCTCTTCCTCAATAGCAGGCTCTACTGGTACATCTATGATCTCATCATCTCTTTTTTTCTCAATATCGTTAGTCAATAAAACTCCTTTCGTTGCATGGCAAATAATAAATAGATTGCGTCGGCTTGATTTGAATTGCTAATATGGGGTATAATTTGAATCGCTACATATCATATTAACAATATGATTTTAGAAGGTCTTTCTACCGCAAATAGAAAGATCTTCTTTTTTGTACCCTCAAGATCTATCACCTTCTTTCAGATAACCTTTTTTGTGCCATTTTTGTAAATCTTTCAAGTGCTTAGTGTTTTTGGCTGTTTTAACGTTTACGCTAACTCCGTCTTTTTTAAATAAAACAATGGTTTGTTTGCTAAAATCTTCTTCAATAAAACTTACCAATACACTATTTTTTTCCGGTTCATTTTCATATATTTCAATCTCTGGGATTCCGCCCCTTAAATCCATATTGTAATTTTTAAGTCCTGCCTCGTATGCTGTAATGAATAATAAGAATAGATTAAACTTAGAAGCCTTAATTGAGTTTTCCGGATAGACTGGCCATGTATAATTAGAGTCCCTATCATCAACAAACATTTCATAATATTTTAGGTCATTTTTTAAATTATATAGCTGATCGTGAAATTCAATAATTTCCTTCATAGTCAATCCATATTCTTTTATCCTGTTTATATAAAAAAGCTTTAAAGGTACTCTGTCGTCCCAGAAGGTCTTTACACCCTTTTTATTCCCCTGGCCTATCTTACTTACCTTTTCTAATAGCCCAAATCTTTGATAATCAAAAATAATAGTCCGTGATATTTTAATGCCATATTCTTTTTGCAGTGTTTCTACTACCTGGACAGTACTTAACATTAATTTTCTTACCACTTTCTATTTTGATATATCTCATTGACGTTAGTATATTACAGTGTGTATATAATGTCAAGGGATTATTTG
>CAYSAA010000086.1:0-4800 GCA_964428905.1 uncultured Atribacterota bacterium | reverse complement strand
TGCTCGACAGGTTCATTTTGAGGCTCACCCTCATCCTGAAAACCCTTTGCCACTATTTTAACCGCATCGTTGCGGCTGAACCCGGCATCCCTCAAAGCTCTTTCAGCTTTTCGTTTCTTAGAATGATTGTCTTCTTCCGTCTCAATGTCACCTCTTTTGCTTCTTAACTTCAATTCTTCAGGGACATTATTATATATTGATAAATCATAGTTCCCATCTACTGGCTCACCATCATAAATACGATCAACCAAGCCCTCGCTTAGTGCTGTTTCTGCTGTAAACCATGTGGTGTTTGCCATCCATTCCAAAAAAACATCCTTGCTTTTTCCTGTCCTTTTCGCATAATCGTTAGCAATAGATTCATTTATTTTCTCATGCAAATCATGGTCTTTAGTTAAATCGGATATTAAACTATTGATATCATCAATGTTGAAAAACCCTAAAATATCAAGAAAACTCAGTGCATTATGAACCATTAAAAAACCACCGTCCACAATCTCAATTTCGTCTGCACCCATAATCAGAAAACTTGCTGCGGATGCCGCCAAACCGTCAACATGAGCTATAACTTTAGCTTTATGCTGCATAATTGCAGTCTTCATGGTTCTTGCTGCAAAAATATCACCACCATCTGAATCAATTCGTAGGTGAATTACCTTAGCATCAATGGCATTAAATTCTTTTACCCATTCAAGATGATCCACCCCGAACCAACCGCCGATATCACCATATAAATAAATAGTGGCTTCTTTTTGATTGTTTTGTATGTTGATTTTGTTGGTTATCGGCTTTCTTTCAGCGCCTTTTCTTATTTTCAGCATGATATTTTCCCCTATTCGTTTACTTTTTCGACTTTTGACCGACCACCGCCAAGGATTTCATGGTATTTTCAGGCTTTTCCTCGGGTATTTCCTTGTCCGGCGCTGGTAATTTAGGTGCTTGCATGGTCAGTTTATCAAGATATTCTTCAAACCGATTCAGCGGTATCATATTCCCCATTACAAACAACTCATCCGCCAACGGTTCGCTTGACGGGTTCATATCCTCTTTTTCACGCACCTCGTTTCGTGTCATTGCGCCGATGTTTATCATTATCCTGTAGAATTCTGCCCTGCTTTTGGCATCCCCCCGGAGTAAACCCTCGACAATATGCTTGAAATAGTATCCAGCCTTTTGCTCTCGCTCAGTAATAAGCTGCTGGTAATAACATTGTTCCAACCGGATCAACCAAGGCAGGATCGAATCGGTAACAAAAGAAATCTGCTCCTGTTCAATGTTGTTAAAACTGGATTTTGTTAAATCTTTGAGCTTGTGGGGTGGCAGGTTAAACCAGCGGGCAATCTCAGAGATTTGAAATTCCCTTGATTGCAGAAATTGGGAGTCCTCCGGGTTGAAGTCCATACGTTCAACCTTCATGGACTCCTCAATCAGCATTAAACGATTCGTATTTCCCAGGCCGGAATAAAGCTGATTAAGAGCTTCCGAAAGATTCTTCCTGCCTTCAACGCCTAACGAGCCCGGATGCGAAACAATAAGCCCCGGATGAGTACCGTGCTTGAAATAGAGAGACCCGTACGTCTCCATTGCCATGCCCAGGCCAATGGATTTACGGGCCATGGCAATAGGAGAATATCCTTGATAGCCGTCAAATCCAAGACCCGGAATGTGAAGTACCCGCTCCCTCGGTAAGTCTATTTCATTACCATCAACACGGATGACATAAATAAGTTCGCCGTCCTCAATCTTAATGGTTACCCTGTCCGGTGGTATCGGCCACAACTCCCGGACCCGCCCCATCTTATCCCGCACAATCTCGGCAAAACCGTTGCCATAAGTCAGAATGTGCGCCATCATAACCTCTCGCCCGGTCATGGCAGTCATATAAGGATTACATTTGTAGTGCATGACATGATAAAGCGGGTTATCAAGGGCACGATACTTTGATTTGTCCTGCTGCTGCATCAAGTGCAACGGTAAAGATCCCACCGTCCCAGAAATAAGGGATATGGCATTCCATACAGCAGAAAGTGTTAATGCAGTACTCTCGGTTACGATTTCCCCTGATAATGATTGTGACCCGAAAAGATTCCAGAAGGACCGACTCCAGGATTTGGGATCGGTTAAGGAGAGATTAAAAATCCTTTTGACGCCCTGCTTGATACTGTAGCCAGCATACCAAACGAGTAGCTTCGTTTTATCGAATAAATTCAAAAAGCCACCTATAATTGGAGTTAATTATGGTGGCATTAGAATTAATTGTATTTAGAGTGTCAAGGATATGCTATATATTGGGGTGTTTTTTGCGAAATGAGGTGAAAATTTTATAATGTTTGGGTATTTTCTGCATTTTCATAATACTTATTGAGCGTTTTCCTATTCACTTTGTCCCCTTTTTTGATGTTTTCTGATTCCCATAATGGTTGGAGATTTGAAAAATGAAAACATGCAAGTCTGTGCTGTAATTGTGTAAGATCAAATCTGTTACATGGAATTATATGATCAATATGCCAACCTCCACGGCCATAATTATCCCATGTCATGCCAAATTTAAATTGTTTTTCTATATGGTTCAAAAATTCTTCAAAAGAACATCCAAGATATTTCATGGTTTTAATATTTTTTTTGCTTTTTAATGCTGATTGTATTCTTCCGCTCAAACTTTGCCTTATTTTATTATGTGAAATTTCTTTATTAAAAACATTTTGTTTTCCATCTGCTTTGATAAAATTAACAACCGCAAAATATGGAATTCTAACTATACCAATTATTTTTTCATTTTCAATTCTTCCAAATCTAATCCATGCCCTAACATTAGTTTCCGAAACCGAAAACATTTTAGCAACATCTTTAATTTTAAAAAGTGACCTTTTGGGTATATCTTCTATCGAAATCATTTAATCCTCTCTTTTTTGAAAACGGCATTTCAAAATAGATCCACGAGTTATTCTTGTAATTCCAACAATTTTCTCTGATTTTAAATGTCCATGCTCAAGCCAAAGCAAGATACATCTTTCCGTAACACCGAAATACCTTGCCACTTCATCAATCCTAAAAAGGCTTTTTTGTGGCAATAACGGATCGTTTAATTCATCCAATTATAGGCCCCCTCGCAGTGAATTTGCGCCCCAAAAGCCTAAAATTCCGTATTGATTCCATAGGAATACAGGCGCTTCGCAAGTTGTCTACCTTCCTGATATGACCATGAGCTATCCAGAGCTTGATTGTTCCTTCTGTAACGCCAAGATAAGTTGCGGCTTCGAAAAGGCTCAATAACTTTTCCTCTCGTTTTGGCTCCGGCTTTACCTCTTGCTCTACCTCTTGCTCTGTTTCCTGTTTTTCCTCAATTTCTGTTGTTTTTTCTGCTTTTTTAGCCATTATTTCCTCCTATTTTCAATGGTTTACTACATTCTTTACATATCAAAACCGTCTGTTGCGCTGTCAATTCCTTGCCTATTGGCGATATTATCGCAGACACGGTATAGACTTGAACGGCAGGTATGAAATACGAACAACCACATTCGCATACCCGAAGAACTGCGTTTGTTAGGTCAACCTGAATCTGTTCACCGGGCTTTACGGACTTGTAAGGCATTTTTAACTTGTTTCTGTTTTTCATGGCTCTCCTTTTCTATTAAAATGCATTCAAACAATGGATTAGCTAATTTTTCTTTCAATAATATCATTCATTAATTCCCTTAATTCAGTAGGGTACTGCATTATATCCCACCCTTCTAAGCGGCAAACTTCCATATCTATAAGAATATCGGCCAATATTTTTCGTTTCATTTGTTCTCGGTGCAGATCGTTCAACCTCAATGCAATATTACCTTCAAATTTATATGATGACTTCATTTTAATTCATCCAAAGTAAATTGAACACCTCTCATTTTATTATTTATAATTAATAGGCGATCTTCATCATTTTTCCCCATTGTCATGGCTCGTAACTTCCACTTAGCATATTCAATGGCGTTTTCCAGCGATATTGGCCTCCAATCAGTAAATTTAGACTTAATAAATATTTGTATAGTATCGATTGAATTACAATCATCACAATATGGGCAATCACCAAAGTTCATTTACTCTCCTTTCCTAAATTGTTAACCTCTCCAATATCAAGTATCCTTCATAATACGCCATATCCACTCGGTAAATTCTTTTGCTCCTTGAAAATTCATCCTTATAAAATCAAATTTTCCGCCCGGTTCCGCTTGAGTAACCACTATTGATCCGTCACCCATTAATTCAGCACTAAAATTTACATTAGCAACATCTTTATTATAAACAAACGTTGGTTTAAGTCGTTCCGCATCATTCCATTTTTCAATATAATCACTTGCTCTGCTCATTTACTTTCTTCCTCCTTTTTATGAATTTTAAAAAGCCCCAATAATTCCCGTAATTTAATCAATTCATCATCCCCCTGCCATATTGCAACAGGTCTGGCATTTTCAAGAAATTTAGATAAAGGCTCATTATGTGACAAACTTCCTTCATTACATATACCACTTGTAACATATGTATCACTAATAACCCCTGCAAAATTAAAATATTCATTTCCACGCTTTACATTTTTCATATCGTTAACCTCTCCAATATCTGATCTTTTGACAGATTATTATAAACACTCGGTTCCGGCTCCTTTGCCATATCCCTGCTTTTCAACCCTACCGCCATTGATAAAGCCACCGCCCCGTCAATGCGAAACCGGGTCTTCGACTTGTCCAGCTTCTTGTTACCCGCTGGATCTGATATCGCAATCGCATTCGAGATGTTCCACGTCAATACCGGGTTTCCATC
>CAYSAA010000085.1:0-10420 GCA_964428905.1 uncultured Atribacterota bacterium | reverse complement strand
ATCAGGGAAGAAATTAGGTTTATCCTTTATTATTAGAGAGAGATATATTTTGGGTGGAAATATCTTAACAAAGGATAACTGAAAAGAAAACCCGAATCTAATAGGTTGGTTTCCTTTAATAACCGATAATGAGTGGGATAAGCTTTTTATCCAATTCCGGGTGGCACCGCGAGATTTAATCTCGTCCTTTAGTGACTATGAAGATAGTCCGGGACGGGATTTTTTTAGGTGTTTATTCAGAAGATAAATAACTTATTCAAGGTGGGTGGCACCGCGAGAATATTAATATAAATCTCGTCCCTGTAGGTAATCTTTATGGATTGTCCGGGACGGGATTTTTTTTATTTCTTATTTAGAAGGGAATTTTTTGTGAATGATAATAGAAAAAAGGTCAAGTTAATCTTAGAAGACGGTACAATTTTTCAAGGGAATACATTTGGCGCGATAAAAACAATATCAGGAGAGGTTGTTTTTAATACTGGTATGGTGGGCTATCCTGAAAGCCTGACTGATCCTTCCTATTGTGGACAGATATTAGTGTTGACTTATCCTTTGATTGGAAATTACGGAGTACCATTCAAGCAAAGAGAGAATCACTTGTTGCAATGTTTTGAGTCAGAGAAAATACAAATAAGAGGACTAATTGTTACTGATTATTCAGAGCATTATTGTCACTGGAATGCAGAGAAGTCTTTATTCGAATGGTTAGAAGAACATCAAATACCAGGAATATATGGAATAGATACCCGAAAGTTAACTAAAAAATTAAGAAAAACCGGAACGATGTTAGGAAAGATTGTTTATGATACGGATAAAGATAAAATCGAATTACGGGATCCGAATAAAACGAACTTAGTGCAAGAAGTAAGTATTAAAAAACCAGTTACCTATCAAAAAGGAGAAAGAAGAATTATTATAGTCGATTGTGGTGTAAAAAACAGTATTATTCAAGCATTTCTTAAAAGGAATATTACCGTGATACGAGTTCCGTGGGACTATAATTTTCTGCAGGAAGAAGCAGACGGAATTATTATTTCCAATGGTCCCGGAGATCCAAAACAATGCAAAGAAACCATCAAGAATATTACCGAAGCTATCTCCAGAAATATTCCCATTCTGGGTATATGTCTTGGTTCCCAGATATTAGGTTTGGCAGCCGGTGCAGACACCTATAAGTTGAAATATGGTCATAGAAGCCAAAATCAACCTTGCATGGAAGTCGGAACAAATCGTTGTTACATTACTTCACAAAACCATGGATATGCCATTGATTCTGATACGCTAAAACAGGATTGGAGAGAATGGTTCTTTAATCAGAATGATCAGACTAATGAAGGCATTCTCCATATGTCCAGGCCATTTTTTGGAGCACAATTTCATCCAGAAGCCTCCCCGGGTCCGGATGATACGGAATTTATCTTTGATATGTTTTTGAGGGTAATTTCATGATGATTAAAAGAAAGAAATTCAAAAAAATATTAATTTTAGGTTCAGGGGCAATCAAAATTGGAGAAGCAGGTGAATTTGATTATTGTGGCAGTCAGGCTATTAAAGCAATGAAAGAGGAAAATATTCAGGTAATATTGGTCAATCCGAATATTGCTACTGTTCAAACATCTGACTATATGGCTGATACAATTTATTTTCTCCCGGTTAATGCTTATTTTGTACAGAAGGTGATAGAAAAAGAAAGACCCGAAGGGGTGCTTTTGGGATTCGGGGGACAAACTGCCTTAAATGTTGGGATTGAACTATCTAAAAAAGGTATTTTACAAAAAAATAAGATAACTGTTTTAGGAACTTCTGTCGAGGCAATTCAAGATACAGAAGACCGGAAATTGTTTAGTAAAAGATTAAAAGAAATTAACCTTGAAATACCCAGGAGCCATGCAGTAGCAAATGTTGAAGAAGCTCTCGATGCTGCAAAAGATTTAGGCTATCCGGTAATGTGTAGAATCGCCTATGCACTAGGTGGATTAGGTTCAGGCATTGCTTTTAACAGTAAACAATTAAAAAATATTGCAGAAAAGGCATTTTCTTATACTGAACAAATTTTAATAGAGGAATGTCTTTCCGGTTGGAAAGAGATAGAATATGAGGTTGTACGGGACCGTTACAATAACTGTATCACTGTTTGTTCTATGGAAAACGTTGATCCTATGGGCATTCATACCGGCGAGAGTATTGTCGTTGCCCCGGTCCAGACCCTTAGCTCTTCTGAAAATTTTAAACTCAGATCTCTTGCCATAAAACTGGTCAGACATTTGGGTATTGTTGGTGAGTGTAATGTTCAATTTGCCCTTGACCCGAATTCAGAAAATTATAGGGTTATTGAAGTCAATGCCAGACTAAGTCGAAGCTCAGCATTGGCATCCAAGGCAACAGGGTATCCCCTGGCTTTTATTGCTTCCAAACTTTCTTTGGGTTATGGATTAACTGATTTAAAGAATATTATTACCAGAGTAACTTCAGCCTGCTTTGAACCTGCCCTGGATTATGTCGTTCTTAAATACCCACGCTGGGATCTGGAAAAATTTAAAAAAGTAAGTACAAGCATTGGTTCTGAGATGAAGTCGGTAGGGGAAGTGATGGCAATAGGGAGAAGTTATGAAGAGGTTCTGCAAAAAGCTATCCGCATGTTGGATACCGGAATGAATGGCCTTGTTTGTAATAGAATTGAATTTGAGGACCTGGATAAGGAGATGAAAAAACCAACAGATAAAAGGATGTTTGCTATAGTAAAAGCAATTGAATCCGGCTATTCTATCGAAGAAATCCATCAACTATCTAAAGTTAATCCCTGGTTTCTCTATAAAATGAAAAATATTGTCGATACAAAGAGAAAGTTAGCTGAATATCCATTCAGGGAATTACCACCATTGATACTGAAAGAGGCTAAAAAGGAAGGATTCTCAGATCAACAGATTGCTTTACTAACTCAGACAGATGAATTGACCGTGCGTGAACAAAGAAAGAAATTGGGGATAATACCCTATGTAAAGCAGATAGATACCTTAGCTGCAGAATATCCGGCAAAGACGAACTATCTTTATCTTACCTATCATGGCGAAGAAGATGATTTAAACTTCAAAGAGAAGGAACAGGTCATTGTTCTGGGTGGCGGGCCATATCGGGTTGGTTCGTCTGTTGAATTTGATTGGTGCTGTGTTAATGCAGTAAGAACCTTGAAAAAATTAAACTACCACACCATTATGATTAATTACAATCCGGAAACTGTGAGTACGGATTATGATATCTGCGATAAACTATATTTTGATGAGCTCAGCTTTGAAAAAATTTTTGATATCTATGAAAAAGAGAATCCTTTAGGAATCATCATATCGATGGGTGGACAAATTCCCAATAATCTGGCATTAAAGTTTCACCAGGCGAATATTAAGGTTTTAGGAACACATCCCCTGAAAATCGATACAGCGGAGGATCGGCATAAATTTTCTCGTTTACTTGATGAACTTCAGATTGATCAGCCAATCTGGGAAGAATTGACCAACTTAGAGGAAGCGGAAAAATTTGCAGAAAGGGCTGGGTATCCGGTTATGATTCGATCCAGCTATATTCTCAGCGGTGCTGCAATGAGTATTGCCTTAAATAAAAGGGAATTAAAGAAATATTTAAAGAAAGCATCAGATATCAGCACTGACCATCCAGTAGTGGTGAGTAAATTTATCGTCAATGCCAAAGAGATTGAAGTAGATGCAGTTGCCAACAAAGGGGAGCTAACTTGTTATGCCATTTCAGAACATATCGAAAATGCAGGGGTTCATTCCGGAGATGCCTCCATTGTTTTGCCACCCCAAAGGACTTATCTGGAAACATTACGGAAAATTAAAGTGATTACCAGAAAAATAGCCAGATCACTACAGATTAGCGGTCCATTTAATATTCAGTTTATTGCCAAAGACAATAAAATCAAGGTTATTGAATGTAATCTAAGGTCCTCCAGAAGTTTCCCTTTTGTTTCCAAGGTTGTGAAATTTAACTTTATTGACCTCGCTACCCGGATTATTATGGGAAAAAAGGTTCCTGAGATTAACCTTTCATTTTTTGATTTAGATTATGTAGGCGTAAAAGCTCCCCAGTTTTCTTTTTCACGATTAAAAGGATCAGACCCAGTTTTGGGAGTCGAAATGGTTTCTACAGGAGAAGTTGCCTGTTTGGGTGATGACTTTAATGAGGCATTGTTGAAAAGTCTTATTTCTGTTGGTTTCAGGTTACCTGAAAAGACAATCCTTCTATCCACTGGTCCATTGGAGAGTAAAGTCGATTTTTTAGAAAGCACTAAGGTATTGAAACAACTGAATTTCAAATTTTATGCCACCAGGGGAACAGCTAATTTTATGAAAGAAAACGGAATTGAGGCGGACATGCTTTATTGGCCATCTGAAGATAAAGAGCCAAACGTTATAAGTCATATTGTCGATAGGAAGATTGATTTAGTGATTAACATTCCCAAAAGTGCAGAAACCGAAGAACTGGATAATGATTATGTTATCAGAAGAAAATCCGTTGACTTCGATATTCCGTTAATTACCAATATTACATTTGCCAAAAGGTTCGTAGAAGCCCTAAGGGATGTTAAGTTAGAAGATTTAAAGGCCGATAGTTGGGATAAATATAAGGTATAATCATGTTTTTTTACATTGACTATTGTATCGAAATATTGAATATTTTCAAAAAAATTAAGGGATAAAAATGAAAAAAATTAGAGTGAGTATTATTGGTGCAACTGGCTATTCAGGAAAAGAGCTGATTAGAATCTTATTAAAGCATCCCCAAGTAGAATTGGCGCATCTGATTTCTGCCAGTTATGTTGGGAAAAAAATTGCTGAAATATTTCCTGATTTTTTAAATCAACTGGACAGAGAACTCATTGAACTTAATGTGAATATGATTTCACAAGATTCGGATCTGGTATTTACTGCTTTACCGCATACAGTTTCCATGGATATCGTCCCGGATTTGTTAAAAAAGAAAGGAATGAAAGTCATTGACTTCAGTGCTGATTTTCGACTTAAAGATCCTGCCGATTTCACTGCTTGGTATCAAACAGAGCATAATGAGAAAAGCAAAATATTGTTACAAGAGGCAGTTTATGGACTCCCGGAACTCTATTTTCAGGAAATAAAGAGTGCCTTATTAGTGGCTAATCCGGGATGTTATCCCACCAGTGCCATATTGGGCATTGCGCCTTTATTAGCATATCATCTGGTAAAACCACAAGGTATCATTATTGACTCTAAGTCAGGTACCAGCGGTGCAGGGAGGAAGCTCTCTTTGGGGCTTCATTTTACCGAATGCAATGAGAGTTTTAAAGCCTATAAATGTCTTAGACATAATCATATTCCGGAAATTGAGCAGGAATTAACCTTAGTGTATAACCGGCAAAAGCAGCAGGGTAAGAAAGTATCCATCAATATTTCTTTTACACCACATCTTTTGCCGATCAGCAGAGGAATCCTGTCCACCTGTTATCTAGACTTAAAAAATGGCTATGGTAATGAAGAAATATTAAAGGCCTATAAGAAATTCTATCAGGGTGCGCCCTTCGTGAGACTATTTAATCCTCCAAGTCTGCCGGAGATCATATTTGCAACAAAAACAAACTATTGCGATATCGGATTTGCCATAGATCAAAGAATGGGGAAAATCAAAGTCATATCCGTTATTGATAATCTAACCAAAGGAGCATCCGGACAAGCGGTACAGAACATGAATATAATGTTTGGTTTCCCAGAAGACTCAGGTCTTATGTAAAAAATTTTTGCTAAACATCAGATGCCTGTGATTGTTAAAATAGCCAAAGAAAAGAAAGGAGTACTGAAAATGGTGAATGTATTAAATCAAAATGATTTTAAGGTAATTAATGATAATGGAATAACCTATCCCAAAGGATTTAGAGCGGCCGGGGTAAACTGTGGAATTCGATTAAAGAGAAAGGACCTGGCACTGATTTATTCCGAAGAGGTTGCCAATGCCTGCGGGGTCTACACTACAAATCAATTTAAGGCTGCTCCCTTATGGATAACCCAAGAAAATTTGTTACTTTCCAAAGGAAAATTACAGGCAATTTTGATTAACAGCGGGATTGCCAATGCCTGCACTGGAGAGAAGGGATTACAGGATGCCCGGGAAACCGTCGATTATGTGGCAGAAGGTTTAAAAATTAACAAAGAACATATAGCCGTAACTTCAACCGGGAAAATCGGAGAATTTCTTCCCCTGGAAAAAATAAAAGCCGGTGTTAAAAAAGCAATTCCTAAATTAAACGTGTCAGGCGGGACAGAAGCAGCAGAGGCCATATTAACCACAGATACACAGAAGAAAGAAATTGCGGTAAGTTTTCATGTAGATGGACAGGAAATTAGGATTGGCGGAATGGCCAAGGGTTCAGGTATGATTCATCCCAATATGGCTACTATGTTAGGGTTTATTACCACCGATATTGCTATCGAAAGAAAACTTTTACAGGAAGCATTAAAGGGAGTAGTTGGGAAAACTTTCAATATGATCAGCGTAGACGGAGATACCAGTACCAATGATATGGTTTTATTGATGGCCAATGGATTGGCAAAAAATCGGTTGATCACGGAAAAAAACAGAAGTTATAATCAATTCCTGAAAATGCTCTATCTGGTATCCGAATACCTGGCCAAGTCAATTGCCAGGGATGGAGAGGGGGCTACCAAGTTGATTGAGGTGGAAGTCCAAAATGCCTTATCTACGGGTGATGCAGAAAAAGTAGCCAAAGCAGTGATTGATTCCCTCCTGGTGAAGACGGCCATTTTTGGGCAGGATCCTAATTGGGGAAGGATATTGGCGGCAGTCGGTTATTCGGGAGCTAAAATAGATGCAGAAAAAGTTGATCTTTTTTTAAAAGAAAAAATTGTGGAAAATGGACAGCCGATTCCATATTCTAAACAGATATTAAGAAAATATCTGAAAGATTCCGGAGAAATTAAAATAGTTATTGATTTAAAAATTGGCAAAGGCCAGGCTACAGCCTGGGGTTGTGACCTGAGCTATGATTATGTAAAAATCAATACCAAATACAATTAGTTTTATTTAACCATAAAAAACAACCTTCTTTGAAGGTGGTAATGGTTAAATCCACCCGCTATGCGGGTGCGATATTTAATTATTGGCAGGTGAAAAATGTTTAAAAAAGAAAATGATAATCTTCGAGCGGGGATTCTGGCAGAGGCTTTACCTTATATAAAGAGATTCTGGAATAAGATTGTTGTGATTAAATATGGCGGAAGTGCCATGCAGGATAATCAGTTAGAAAAACTAATCATTAAGGACGTTATTCTCCTGAGATATATCGGCATGAAACCGGTCATTGTACATGGTGGTGGTCCGGAAATTTCTATGGAAATGAAAAAACAGAATAAGATACCTCAATTTATTAACGGTTTGAGAGTAACAGATCTTGATACCATGGAAATCACTGAGATGGTTTTAACCGGTAAGATTAATACTCGCCTGGTAGCTGAGATTAATCTTTGTATTTCAGAAGACCAGGGAAACACTATAAAAGGTATCGGTCTCAGCGGAGAAGATGCTCAACTTCTTATGGTAAAAAAGTATAGTTCAATAGATTTAGGATTTGTAGGTGAGATTGAAAGCGTTAATCCGGAGATATTGTTTTTACTGTTGGAAAAAAATTATATTCCGGTTATTGCTACCATTGGTGTTGATGACAAGGGAGAAAGGTATAACATCAATGCAGATACGGTGGCAGGGGAACTGTCTATTGCGCTCAAGGCGGAAAAACTGGTCTATTTAACAGATATAGATGGGATATTAAGGGAACTAGGGGATGTCAATTCCCTTATCAGCAGTTTGACTACTGAGGAAGCAAAAGATTTACTTGAATCAGGTCAAATACAGAAAGGCATGATTCCCAAAGTAAAATCAGCAATACAGGCATTGGAAAGCGGAGTTCAAAAGGTTCATTTTCTTAACGGAAAGCATGTTCATTCCATCCTGTTGGAATTGTTTACCGATAGTGGGATAGGGACAGAGTTTATTTCTTCTTGAATTAAGAGGTCATACGTGTATTTTGAAGAATAAATTATATAAGGAGGAAAGAATGGGAACTAAAGAATTAATCAAAGATGAGGAAAAATATTTAGTTCAAACATATATGCAGCCGGCAATGGTATTAGATAAGGGTGAGGGAATAAAAGTATGGGATGTAGAGGGGAAATTGTATCATGATTTTATCGGGGGGATTGCGGTCAATAGCTTAGGTTATTGCCATCCCAGGATTGTAGAAGCCATCCATAAGCAATCTGAGAAATTGATTCACTGTTCCAACCTTTTTTATAATGCACCTCAGATCCTGTTGGCCAAAGAGTTGGTCAAGATATCCTGTGGGGATAGAGTCTTTTTCGGGAACAGCGGAGCAGAAGCCAACGAAGCTGCTATTAAATTAGCGGTTAAATATTTCAAAGAGCAAAAGAAAGATAAGTTTAAGGTTATTTATATGAAAAATTCTTTTCATGGAAGGACTATTGCTACATTGGCTGCTACCGGAAAATACAAATACCAGAAAGATTATCTTCCTCTTTTGCCGGCATTTAAACAGGCAATTTTTAATAATTTGGATACTGTTAAGGAATCTTATGATGAAAAAGTGGCTGCCGTCCTGGTGGAACCGGTACAGGGAGAGGGAGGAATTCATATTGCAACAGCAGAATTTTTAGAGGGATTGAGAGAATTCTGTGACAGTAAAGACCTGCTTTTGATCTTTGATGAAATTCAGTGCGGCCTGGGACGAACCGGTAAAATGTTTGCCTATCAGAATTATCAAGTGGAACCTGATATCTTAACACTGGCTAAACCGTTGGGGGGAGGTTTGCCTCTGGGGGCATTAGTTGCTAAAGAAAAGGTTGCTTCTGTATTTAAGCCTGGTGATCACGGGACTACTTTTGGAGGCAATCCAGTAGCCTGTGCTGCTGCTTTTGCTTTCTTAGAAGTCCTGCAGCAGGATGATCTGTTGGCAGAATGTCAAAAGAAGGGTGAGTACTTCCGGGAGAAGTTGGAAGCGCTAAACATAAAATACCCCGATTATATTAAAGACATTCGAGTGATAGGATTAATGGTGGGGTTGGAAGTGTCAAAAGACGGTCCGGAAATAGTAAAGAAAATGATTGAAGAAGGGTTCCTGATTAACTGTACTGCTGAAAATGTCCTGCGTTTTTTGCCACCATTAATTGTTCAGGAAGAAGAAATCGACGCTCTGATTCATGCTTTAGATAAAATATTTCAAGATATCATTTAAGAGATTATCAATGTTTTACATAAATAATATTCTAATTTAGATAAGGAGAAGGAACAATATGAAAAAAGTAAAGAAAATCGTACTGGCTTATTCGGGAGGTTTAGATACATCGATTGCGATTAAGTGGTTGAAGGACAATTATTGTGAGGAAGTTGTTACCGTGGCAGTCGATGTAGGACAGGAAAGCGATCTGGATTTTGTAAAAGAAAAAGCATTAAAAGTTGGTGCAAGTAAGTCCTATATCGTGGATGCCAGGGAGGAGTTTGCTAATGATTATGTTTTACTGGGATTGCAGGCCGGTGCTGTTTATGAAGGGCATTATCCTCTGGCAACCGCCTATTCCAGGCCCTTGATTTCTAAAATATTAGTTGGATTTGCAGAAAAAGAACAGGCACAGGCGATTGCTCATGGCAGTACCGGTAAAGGCAATGACCAGGTACGATTTGAAGTATCAATTGCTGCTTTAAATCCCATCCTGCAGGTTATTGCACCGGCCAGAGAATGGGGATTTACCCGGGAAGAAGAAATTCAATATGCCAAAAAGCACAACATTCCGGTTCCGGTTGATGTCGATAATCCCTATAGTGTTGATCAGAATCTGTGGGGCAGATCTTGTGAATGCGGAGTCCTGGAAAATCCCTGGATAGAAACACCGGAAGGAGCTTATGATTGGACGGTAAAGCCGGAAGATGCTCCTAATCAACCGACTTATTTGGAAATTTATTTTGAAAAGGGGATTCCTTTAAGTATTAATGGCGATCAATTACCACTGCCGAACCTTATCTCAAAATTAAATAAATTGGGAGGGGAAAACGGAGTAGGACGGGTAGATATGGTGGAGAACAGACTGGTGGGAATCAAATCAAGAGAAATCTATGAATGTCCGGGTGCAATGATATTATTACAGTCTTATCAAGCTCTGGAAAGCCTGGTTTTACCCGGAGATTTAGCCCATTTTAAACAGCTTGTTTCCCAAAAATATGCTGAGCTGACCTATAATGGCCTGTGGTTTTCAGCTCTCAAAGAAGCGTTAGACGGATTTGTCGGGGTGATTAAAGAAAAGGTAAACGGTACGGTAAGGGTTAAATTAATAAAAGGTCAGTCTATTGTGGT
>CAYSAA010000084.1:0-2010 GCA_964428905.1 uncultured Atribacterota bacterium | reverse complement strand
GATGAGCATTTACAATTTTCTATCTAATCTTGTTATGCTTTTTATTTTGTCAATTTATGTAACCATGAAAAAACCACCTTCTTAGAAGGTGGTAATGGTTAAATAAATTGGTTTTACCATAAAAAAGATGAAGATACGCCAAATGATCATTTTTTACCTGAAGTCCAAAGCAGGCAGTTGTATTGCTTAGAAATATCCAGTTAATAGAAAAGAAAAAGCAGCACAAGAAGTAACCAGGAAAAAGGCACACCTCTTTTAGAGGTTCTTACAGCCACCCGCTATGTGGGTGCGATATTTACTAAATATGTTTAGAAAATAATATAAATTGTATAAATTTTAAGGTATGTTATAGAATGTTTTTTCTTCCCAAAGATTTTTAAAATATTTATCATAGGAGATCGAAATGTTTGTTGATCAATTCAATGACGTGGCTATTGCCAGAGAAGATACGATTGCTGCAATTTCCACCCCCATAGGTATAGGCGGTATAGGGATTGTCCGTATGAGTGGTCCACTCTCCGTTGCCATTGCCAGTAAAATATTTCGCTATAAAGGAAAGACACAAAAAAGTCCGGATGAATTTCGTTCTCATTATCTCTATTATGGGACAGTTGTCCAACCTGAAAAAGAAATACTGGTTGATGAAGTAATGTTGACCGTGATGCGTAAACCCAAAACTTATACTAAAGAAGATATAGTAGAAATCAATTGTCATGGCGGAGTATTGATTGTAAAAAAAGTGTTAGAAATAGTAGTTCAGCTGGGAGCAAGAGTAGCAGAACCCGGAGAATTTACTAAATTAGCATTTTTAAATGGAAGAATAGATTTAAGCCAGGCAGAAGCTGTAATTGATATTATTGAATCAAATAATGAAAAAAGTTTAAAATCTTCTCTTTATCAGCTCTCAGGTGGGCTCAAAGAAAAAATAGATCACTTAAAGAGTCGAATTATTGAGCTTAATACCAAGATTGAAGCACCCATGGATTTTCCGGATCAGGGAATCGATGAAATCAACAGAAAAGAGATTAAACAAGAATTAGCAAGATGCCTGTCAGAAGTTAATCAATTATTAGATACAGTGCAATATGGTCAGATTATAAAAGGAGGAATTTATACCGTTATTCTTGGCAAAACAAATATAGGTAAGTCAAGTCTTTTCAATGCCTTGTTAAAGAAAAGCAGGTCTATCGTAACTTCTTTACCTGGGACAACTAGAGATATTATTGAAGAGACAATTAATATAGATGGCTTCCACTTTAACCTGGTTGATACTGCAGGATTGAAGATTCCGGAGAATATTATTGAGAAAATGAGCTTAAAAAAGGTGAGCCAGCTTATGGAGTACTCACAACTTTTTATTGTAATGTTTGATGCAAGTAAACCCCTTAACCATCAAGATATAGAACTTATTAGAAAAATTAAAACATTCGTTAATCGTAATATAAAAATGATTCTAGTTGAGAATAAAATTGATTTACCGCTAAAGATGAGACCTTCTGATTTGTATAATAAAATAGGAATAAAGGAATCAGTCAGAATGTCAGTTAAAAAAAATGTAGGCATAGAACTTTTAGAGAAAAAAATGGTTGATATGGTTTTGTCTGATGTTACTATTCCAGGAGACGGGCTAATTATAAGTGGCAATAGACAACAGGAATTTTTGCTTCAAGTGCAAGAAAGATTATCCAGCCTTATTATCAGTTTGGGAGAGGGAATTCAGGATGACTTTATTGTGATGGATTTAAAAGACATTGCCCATAAATTGGCAAGAATAACGGGAGAATCCTGTGATGAAGAAATGATTAGCCATATATTTTCAAAGTTCTGCATTGGTAAATAACAAGGCGTTCATAAGTTTTTCAGTCTGATAGACATTTATTTGACCATGAAAAACCACCTTCTTAGAAGGTAGTAATGGTTAAATAAAATGGTTTTATCATAAAAAAGATTAAGATAAGCCATAGGATCATTTTTTACCTGAAGTCCAAAGTAGGCAGTTGTATTGCTTAG
>CAYSAA010000083.1:0-3078 GCA_964428905.1 uncultured Atribacterota bacterium | reverse complement strand
ATGTGGGTCAAGGCACCTGAAATAGCTAAATCTGTTCAGCCCGGCCAATTTATTGTCTTAATGACTAAAGAAAAAGGTGAGAGGATACCCCTTACTGTTGCCGATTACGATAGGCCTAAAGGGCTTATTTATATTGTTTTCCAGGTAGTGGGCAAAACAACTGATGAATTATCTAAATTTAATGAAGGGGATTATCTATATTCATTTATTGGTCCTTTAGGTCAAAAGTCTGAAATAGATAAATTTGGAACAGTGATAGTAGTAGGTGGTGGAACCGGTATTGCCTGTATTCATCCTATTGCTCGAAATTTAAAAGAAGCCGGTAATAAGGTTATTGCTATCATCGGAGCCAGATCTAAAGATTTAATTATTATGGAGAAGGAGTTAAAAAAAGTTTCTGATGAACTGATTATAACTACAGATGATGGAAGTTATGGCAGAAAAGGTTTTGTTACTGATGCTTTAAAAGAGAAGCTTGACCATGACCATACGATTAAAAAAGTCTGGACCATTGGTCCCCCTATCATGATGAAAGTAACTACTGCCCTAACTAAATCATACCCGGTTGAAACAATTGTCAGTCTGAATACGATTATGGTTGATGGAACCGGAATGTGTGGTTCCTGTCGCGTATCCATAGGGGGAGAAACTAAGCTTGTATGTACTGATGGGCCGGAATTTGACGGACAATTGGTTGATTGGGATGAGTTTATGAATCGTATTAATCGTTACAAAAAAGAAGAAGAAAAATCCTGGCATCACTCTAAATACCAAAAAAAACCTCAGCGTAAGGAGGAAAAAAATGGCTGAAATGATACCTATGAAAGAAAGAATGAAACAAGAACAGGTTCCTATGAAAGAACAGTCTCCTGTTGCCAGGGCTCATAACTTTAAGGAAGTGCCTTTGGGTTATTCCAGAGAAGAAGCAATCAAAGAAGCGCAAAGATGTTTACAATGCAAAAATCCTACCTGTATGAAAGGTTGTCCGGCCGAAATTAATATTCCATTGTTTATAAAGTATATTGTTGCAGAAGATTTTAGAAATGCTTATTTAACCATTTTGGAAACAGATGCCCTTCCGGCCGTAACAGGTAGGGTTTGTCCCCAGGAGGAGCAGTGTCAGAAAGAATGTGTTTTAAATAAACGTGGCAAACCCATTGCCATTGGAAGATTAGAGCGCTTTGTAGCTGACTGGGCAAGGAAGAACAATATTCATGGTACTATAGATGTCCACAATAAAAAAGATGCAAAAGCAGCTGTGGTAGGATCAGGCCCGGCAGGATTAGCCTGTGCAGCCGATTTAGCCAAAATGGGTTATCAAGTTACTCTTATTGAAGCCTTACATAAACCGGGAGGTGTCCTCGTGTACGGTATTCCGGAGTTTCGGCTTCCCAAGGAAATTGTTGAATATGAAGTTAATGAGATTAAAAAAATGGGAGTGCATGTAATCTGTAATTATGTTGTTGGTGCAACCGGGAGCGTGGATGACTTAAAGAAGGAATTTGATGCGATATTTCTGGCAAATGGTGCCGGTGCCCCGCGATTTATGAATATTCCCGGTGAAAATATGAATGATGTTTATTCGGCCAATGAATTTTTGACACGGTCTAATTTAATGAAAGCTTACCTTTTTCCTGAATATGATACTCCAATAAGAATTGGGAAAAGGGCTGCTATTATTGGTGCCGGTAATGTTGCCATGGATTCTGCCCGCACTGCTTTACGGCTTGGCGCCGAAAAATCTTACATTGTTTATCGCCGTTCCAGAAAAGAAGTTCCAGCCAGGGTAGAAGAAGTTCATCATGCCGAGGAAGAGGGGATTATTTTTAATTTTTTAACACTACCTGTCCGGATATTGGGAGATAAGGACGGCAAGGTAACAGGAATGGAATGCATCAAAATGGAATTGGGAGAACCCGATCAATCCGGGAGAAGAAGACCCATTCCCATTGAAGGTTCAAACTTTGTTTTGGAAGTCGATATGGTGATTGATGCCATTGGTACAATGGCAAATCCAATTATTGCCAGAAGTGCTAAGGGCGTAGAGGTGAATCAATGGGGATATTTTAAAATTGATGAAATAACTAAAATGACAACCAGTGAAGGCATTTTTGCCGGAGGAGATATTGTTAGAGGTGCTGCTACTGTCATATCGGCAGTAGGTGATGGTAAGGTTGCTGCCAGGTCAATCGATGCCTATTTATCTTCAGGTAAAAGTTTTAAAAAAAGTAGTGAAAAGATAAAATAATTATTTGGAGGTTACAAGAAAATGTCTAAAGACAAAGAAATGAATCCTTTCGAAATAGTTCAGGAGCAATTTGATTCTAACGCGGAAAAGTGTGGTTTAGACCAGCCGATCCGTGAGTTTTTAAGAGAAGCTGAACGGGAAATAAGAGTCCGCATTCCGGTAGAAATGGACAATGGAACCACAAAAACTTTTACAGGCTTTCGGGTTCAGCATTCCACTGCACGGGGTCCTGCCAAAGGAGGATTAAGATTTGCAGAGGACGAAACGATTGATATGGTTAGAGCATTGGCTATGATGATGGCCTGGAAATGCGCCGTTGTGAATATCCCCTTAGGTGGAGGCAAGGGCGGTGTAGTATGTAATCCCAGAGAGCTTTCTGATCGAGAAACAGAAAAGCTTTGTCGTGGCTGGGTTAGGAAGGTTTACGATTTTGTAGGTCCGGAGATGGATGTGCCTGCTCCTGATGTAGCTACCAACCCCCAGGATATGTTGTGGATTATGGATGAGTATGACACAATTACTCGATCAAGAAAACCGGGATTTGTTACCGGGAAGGCAGTCGGTGTAGGAGGATCTTTAGGGAGAACGGAAGCTACAGGCTATGGAGTCATCTATTGTGTTAGAGAAGCCTTAAAGCGTCTAAATATTGATTTTAAGGGAGCAACAGCATCCATTCAGGGTGCAGGAAACAATGCTCAGTATTGTTGCGAAAAATTTGTCGAGTATGGTGGGAAAGTTATTGCCATGTCTTGTTGGGATGCCAAGGATAATAAAGCTTATACTTATAGTTGCGAGCAGGGAATTGATCCCAAAGATTTATTTGCTCCAGG
>CAYSAA010000082.1:0-13527 GCA_964428905.1 uncultured Atribacterota bacterium | reverse complement strand
CCGATGCTAATGGTTAGATGAATTTCCTGTCTATTTTCATAGTTATTGGCAGGTAAAATGATTGACTTTTCTATTTCAAGACGTAAACGTTGTGCAAGGATTTTCGCGTTGGATATCGATGTATGCGGGGCAATGACAGCAATCTCTTCTCCTCCATACCGGGCAACCATATCTGTTTCTCGAACGTTTTTTTGTAATAACCTACCTAAATTATTCAATACAAGATCACCGATATAATGTCCAAATGCATCATTAATTTTCTTAAAATGATCAATATCGAGTAATAACATAGAAAGCGGTAAATTATATCGGTATGCGCGCTTAATTTCTTTTGCTAATTGAACATCAAAATACCTTCGGTTATAGATACCCATCAAGGGATCAATAATATTATCACGCCGAAGAGTATGAATCTGATTAAGGTCTATTGCTGTTTGCATAGTGAGTAAACCAACTAATAGTACTAAAACCGCACTAAAAAAGAATACTATTGAAATTACTAAATCAAGATAGTCAAAAAACTTATCCCAATAAATGATATTGTAGCCAATATAGCCAAAAAGAAAGAGAAAAATTAGACCACTTAAAAGTTTCCATTTTCGTCGAATACCTCCTGAAGTTAGTTGGGGAATAAGCTTTCTTATTGGGAAAAAGGAAATACCAAGAATAGAAACTCCCACAAATACAAATATATTGATAATTACGGATATATCAATTTCCATATTATCCCTTAATATTTCATTATTTAAAAATTCGAGTTTAGAAACATTTATTTTTAATTAAAGGCTAGTACATCAACCTTTACTAAATTTTAAATTAAATTGCACAACAGTGATTTTTTAAGTAATCATCTTATCAAATTGCTCTACTGTGATAGCCGGAACGCTATGAAATGAAATTCCGGTAAGTTTGCTCAAAGCTACTGAAGATTTGATTACTTCTTCTGCCGATGAAAATTTTACAATAAAAAGTAAATCATTTTCTCCCAGTAGTGTATATTGAGCAACAATTTCACCGCCATTTTCCTTAATCAGATTGTTAGCCTGCTCAGTACGGGCACTACTTACGCCCTTTAAGGCTTCTGACGAATACTGCCCAAACATTAAATATGTGTTCATTGATATACCTCCTTTGATTTATTCTTGCTGTTCCATAAAATTGAGTATTTTGAGCTCATTAACAGATACTATGCTCTAAAAAATAGAGGAGAATGTACTAGCCCAACAAATAATCTCTCACCATACCATCTTTTTACTTTCACTGGATATGACCAGTAAATAAAGAGTAAAAAATCTGTTTTTGAAACTTATCTTAATTTATTATACTACTAAAATGAACAAAATCCTTTTTCTACGTAACCTTAACTAACAATCAAAATATTTCCCATCTCTAAAAAAACCTATAGAGATCCCATCTATTTAACCAGAGAATATAAAGAACTAATTAAATCTGATAAAGTTAAGAATCAGGCAAAACTGACTCTAATAAAAGGAACCTCAAGAGCTAGGGTGGCAAAGGTTCAAATTTATTTTCTTACACCACAACTTTTACCGATGGCAACATCTCTATGTAAAAAAGTTATTTCATGACCGAAAAAGTATTTATTATAGATTTCAAAAATCTTTCCGGTAAACACGGTAAATTTTATAAGGTTGGATCCCGGCATTCTCAAAAATCCGACGGGAACGAATATTGTTTTCGCTGATCAGGGAACCCTCGATATACTCATATTTCTTTTGTTCTGCCGCATCCAAGATCTGCTTGAAAATAGCAGCATTGACTGCCTTATTGCGAAACTCTGGAATGACGTACTGGGCAAGGCCTCGTATTCCTTTTATCTTTCGCCTATACCACAAGTATTTCAATAAACCGAAAGGAAATAGACTGCCATTCATTCTTCTTAATACCTGGTTATAATCAGGAAAAGCAAAAACAAAACCGATCGGTTTTTCCCCGGAACGAGCAATATAAATCAAATCTTGATCCAGAAAGGGAAGAAACTTTTTCACTTCTAAAGCCAATTCTTCATAGGTCGGTGGATTCGCATATTCAAATCCATTGTCTTCTTCCCTACTGTCTGAGATAATGGCATCTATGATTGCAATAATATCCCTTATCTCCCGATCCAGAAGTTTTAAATTAATCTGATCAATCCTGAATCGAAACTTTTGCATGGCAAAAGTAGACAATTTTTCAACCTTTGCCTTAAGATCTGTTATTTCATTGGAGTAATAGGCATAAAAATCGGTATCCTTCATAAACCCGTATCCCTCTAATAAGTTCTGGTAATAGGTTGGATTATAGGAATTCATCAAGACCGGAGGGCTATCAAATCCTTCAATGAGTAATCCTCTGCCTTCCACATCATCATCAGGACATACGGGTCCCACTAAGGTGTGTATATTTTGTTTCTGAAGCCAAGTGATAGCCTGATCCATAAGGCATTTCAGAACTTCTGATGAATTAACCATTTCCAGATAGCCAAAATAACCCGATTTACGGTTGCCTTTGAGGTTTTTCTTCTCATTGATGCCAACCAGGATGCGGCCAAGGGGAGTTTTATTTTCCCAGACCATGAAAAAAGTATGTGGTCCACAATTAATTTTTTTGGTGAAATCTTGACCCAAGAAAGACTTCAGTAAATCATTCTTTAACGGAGCAACCCAATGGGGATTGCCCTGATAGATCTGCCAGGCAAAATAAATAAAAGGTAAAAGTTCGTTTTTGTTCTTTTTTAATTCAAGTATTTCTAACAAATTCTTTGCCTTCCTGTTAAAAACATTAAATAACTTAATCTGAAAGACCTATTATGATACTACTCATTATTGTTGCATCCGTTTCAATAATTCGCCTCATTATTTTTTTCAATTATTATATTAATTATGTACCAGATAACCCAAGCATATACCTTCTTTTCAATCTATTCTTAATACATCTTAGGTTATTACATTATACGAAAAAGAGAGAAAATACAAGTAAAAAATAGAATGCCGTAAAACATTGTAATTCCTAGTCATAGCAAATATAATTCTTATAAGAATGTAACTTAAGTTGCTTATAACAAGATTGTAATTAAAGATAAAGAATCCTGATAAGGAAAGGTTAGAAAGTTGAGACTTGTTACGGGTGAGTTTAATGATTCATTTCAGCCGATAATGGATGGTGTAGCAAATGTGGTTAAAAATTATGCATATTGGTTAAACAAGAAATACGGTACTAGTTATGTTGTTACACCCTCCTTCCCCAATTACAAAGACAATGAAGAGTTTCCAGTTTTACGTTACTATTCTATCCCCTTGCCAACCCGCCATCCTTATCGTTATGGTATGGCCGGATTGGACAGAATTTTTCTTAAACAAATTCGTGAAATTCCCTTTAATATTGTTCATGCCCATTCTCCATTCTCTGCAGGAAGCATTGCACTTAATATCGCACGCAGTCGCAATATTCCAATTGTTGCCACTTTCCACTCTAAATTCTATGATGACTTCAAATATGCCTTTAAATTGGATCTCCTTGCCAGGTATGCAGTAGAGAAAGTGATTTGTTTTTTTAACAACGTGGATGACGTCTGGGTTGTTAACAAAACTACAAAGAGGACTTTACGTAGTTACGGTTATAAAGGCCCAATGAAGGTTGTTTCTAATGGAACAGATTTTATCTTTCCGGAGAACCCTGAGAAAGAAGCAACAATAGTTAATGAACGATTGCAGTTCTCTCCTGACGAATTTGTCTTTCTTTTTGTTGGGCAACACATCTGGCATAAAAACGTACGTCTGATTATCGAATCATTGCATTATTTAAAAAAGAAAGGTGCTAAATTTAAGATGATCTTTGTCGGAACCGGTTATGCAGCAAAGGGAATGAAAAGGCTTGTAAAAAGATTAAAATTGGAGCAGTACATTCATTTCTTGGGAATTATTTTGGACCGGGATTTTTTAAGAGCACTCTTTATACGAGCTAACCTCTTTCTCTTCCCTTCAGTTTATGATAATGCTCCGATTGTTATCAGAGAGGCAGCTGCTTGCAGATGCCCATCGGTCGTGATAGAAAAGACTAATGCTGCTGAGGACATTATCGACAATTACAATGGTTTCCTGGCTCCTGATGATGCTGAACTCTATGCAAATCGTCTCTTTAAATTGATTTCAGACCGGGATAAAATTCGTCAAGTAGGTTTAACAGCTCAAAAGACAATAAGTAAGAGCTGGGAAGAAATAATCGATGATGTATATCAAAATTACCTGGAGGTCATTGCCCGATATAAGGCAAAAAACAAAGTATAAAGTAAGAGTGTATTTTGGTATTGGGCGATGTATTTTCTTTGATTATTCTACTTTTTAATGATCTTAATTTACCAATATATAATTTATATCAATAATCAATTTTCAAATAGATATCCTAAGTAAAGTTTATGGAATCTTGCACTACAGTAAAAAAATAAATAGACGGATTTGTTTATTGGTGAGCTCGTACATCAACCTTCACTGGATTTTTGATTACATTGAGCACCAGTAATTTTTTAAGTAACATTCTAAAAAATGATTATATAATCTTAATCTATTTAATTCATAAGATAGTTCACTCTATGCCCTAAGTTACCTGGATAGTGTACTAGCCCAATTAAGAAGATTGAAACACTCTACAATGATTTCTTTATACTATATATCAGAATATATCAAGTCTGCATAAAAATTCTTTTAACAGCATAAAAAGAAAGCCCCTCAGCGCTATACTGAGGGGCTGGGATTTGCTGGCTTCCCACATGAAAAGTTATTGAAACCAAATTGTGGAAGAACTGCAGAATATTTATAAATTAAGATTTGTGATGAATTTATAAAAATAGGCAGGACCTCTATGAAAGGGGTTCTGCCTATAGAAAAATCTGGCTTCACTTTTCTGTTTCCCGATACTAATCAAGGCTATCATCCAATATTTCTATCTTATAAATCTTCGGATCATTCCACATTTCACAGGTCCTTTGAATAGTCCATAGGTATTGGCCGTCCCAAGCCAACGCCCAGGTCTCCTGAGCAGCCGGATAGATAGATCCTACCAGTTGGCCGTCTCTATTGTACTTACATATTCCTCTTTGGCATCCATAGGTAGTCCAGAAATATTCTCCGGTCCAGACCAGCGAAGAACCCGGAAATGAAATGCTATTAATCACATGTCCATGATGGTCCATTTGATAAACTTGACTTCCGTCCCGACTACGGAGATACAAATACTTCCCATCACTCGCTAAACCATTTGTACCTCCTAATTCTTTCTCCGGGATATCAAAAGAATCCAGGATCTCAATTGAATCCCCTTTTAATCTGAATTTAAAGATCTTTAAAAGACTGAAATCATTGACCCAAAAATACTTACCGTCAAAAGTTAATCCCCTGGGATTCATAATCCAGTCATTCCGGTAGAGACGAAACTTTCCGGTCTTCGGATCAACTACAATAAAATCAAGTTGTTTGCCAATCTCACCATGACCCAGGCTGAACCGCCACAGCTTATCGTAAGCATAGGTTAAGGCAAAACCAAAAGATAAACCCTGGCCAATCTTTTTCACTACTCTTCTCGTTTCATCTGCCTCATTATAGATGTAGAGATACTTATCTTCAGGAACTCCAGGAATATAGCCTAACTCATGTTTCCTAATATCCTGATAATCAAATTGGGGAATTGAAACTGAACCATCACCGAAATCATTCTTGTTCATAGCCACGGTACAGGTATGATCATAACCAATCGGCGGGCTATTCCCGATATCTTCAAACTTATTCTCTTCAATCAGCAAATTAGAATCCATACCCGCCGTAATGGCTAACATTGCTTCATTTTTAAAATAATTTTCTTTAATATGGGATTCGGTTTTCTCATGATGAATTCCGACATGTCCGTCTCGCATAATATTATGATAAATCTTTACTTGATTATATTGTTCCAGGGCAATTTCGTGATAGGCATTTCCATATAGGGTATTATGAGTAAAAATTGGCTTCGATCTTTCAGCATATAATCCTTCAGAATTATTCCATCGGATAATAGAATGAGAGACAATTACTTCAGAATCAAACTGCTCAATGCCTATCTCTCCAAATTCCACGATGACATAATCAAATTTACTATCCTTGGTATTCACTAAACTGATCCCATTCCAATCACCGTTAATGGGATTTTCTGCATCGGAAGTAAAGATAATTTGCTCTTCAGACGTTCCAATGGCCTTTAATGTACCACCTGCAACAGCTAATCCGTTTTTTTGATGAGGCTCACGATATCCCCGATAGTGCTTAAATTTAATATTGGTTCCCGGTTTAATGGTCAAGGTTATCCCTTCAGGTACTACGATCGTGCGAGTCACTAAGATTTCACCTGACCAGATTTCATCCTCTTGTAACATACCACCTTTTTCTAAAATGGCAGCTGAGGAAGGTATGGCTTTCATTTCTTTTGCTTTCTTTAATTCCATAGATTGTTTCTCTATCTGCCTCACTTGGATGTCATCGACAAAAATAAGACTTTCTTCCAGTGACTCCAGAGCAATTGAACCCTTATTCAAAGGAACAGGGTCATAATAATCTAACAGCAATTGATCATGCACAAAAAGCTGTATATCAGGCCCTCGAACCATGATTTCCAACCGATACCATTGATCCGGGTTAAATAAAGTGATTTCTTCAGCCAATGCACTGAATTGGTCATCCACTTGTTTATTAAGATAAATTCCTTCCGGGCTAAAACCGACAAAATATCGACTGAACTGATCGTTTTGACTCAGACGAAAATTGAGATGCATATCTCCTTCTATCAGCTTAATCCGGCATTGGAAAGTATAATCTTTCCATTCTTGTCCTTGTTCAAGACGAGCCCAGGAATGACCTTTCCCTGACAGGAAATAATTATTTTCTTCCATACCAATCTGCCAACCTGGTTCCAACTGCCAACGATGGGCATTTTTGTCCTGAAAATCATCCTGAAAAAGAACCTGGGCAAAGCTTGCTGATGGTAAAAATAAAACATAAAAGAAAAGTAAACCCATAATTATTGAAAGTGTTGTTAACTTTTTCATGAACTAAACATCCTCCTTTTAATTTCCATAATTCATTCGAAGATGCACCATGATTTAACATTATTATTCGACAGAAGTTTGGAAAAATCCTCTTTTATCTTATCGTATTTGCAAACCAACATAATTAATATGTTTCTTAGTAAACAACATAAAATAGTATATTTAATTTAATATTAATAATAAATTTGCTTGCAATATCTATTTATTTTAGATTTCAAGGAAACAAAAGTTCCTCAGTATAATTCTGAGGGGCTGGTATTCGCAGACTCCCCCTATTGGACGCGTTCAAAACTTATTAGGATTAAGATTGTTTTTTAATATTTATGATTCAAGATAAATTCCACTTCCCCTACTTTTCTGAGAAATAGGAGAACATTCGTTCTTAATATCAACCTAATAGAAATAGACATGGGCACCTTCGGTATAACTTAAAGGATTACCCTGTTTGTTTCCAAAAAATTCATTCCCTGCACTGTTATAAAAATCTCCTTCTGTGGGAACAAGTGGAACACCAATTGGAATTTTCTCGCGGCCTGCACCCCAACCAATTGGCCGGACATCAGCAGGCATGAGGGTGCTTCCCTTTGATACCGCAATCCCACCTCCTTCACTGATTGCTGTATTGTCAGTAATGATATTTCCCTCCATAATGGGAGAACTGTAAGAAACATAAATTCCTCCGCCAATTGTTGCACCATTGTCAGTGATCGTATTGTTGGTGATGTCGGGAGAAAGATTATACATATAAAGACCACCACCATAGTATGCTGCATTGTCAGTAATTACATTACCCTTGATCATTGGGGAGCTGAAGTGCATACTAATGCCCCCGCCGTCATGTGCCTCGTTGCCTTTGATGGTATTGCCGGTAATAGCTGGAAAGCTGTTGTGTATATTAATGCCACCCCCGGTTCCACTTGCTGCATTATCAGTGATTATATTGTTTTTGATGGTAGAAGAACTATCCCCGATATAAATGCCACCCCCGTCACTTCCTGTATTGCCATTTCGGATGGTAAAACCTTCCAAAGTAGAGGTATCCCCTCCGATAAAACGGACTACAGAACCACTTTTACCTCCGTCAATGATCGTCCCTGCCACAATATCAGGATTTGAAGGATCGGAACTTCGAACAATAATATCCTTACCATCAAATACGATGTTTTCCATGAAAATTTCTGGATTGACAATGAAAGTATCCCCAGTTTGCCCAGCATTGATGGCTTCCTGAATGGTCTCATATTCAAATCCGTTGTCAGGATTGTATACTTTTGGTACTAAAACAATAAAGTTAGCTTGGATGGTATGGTCCTGTTCTACATTGGTAAAGGTGTAGGTGCCGACAGCTCCTATCGATACACCGTCTACCAGGACATCGGATAATTGATAGCCCTCATTCGGGGTGATGGTAAAGGTCCTGCTTCCCCCATCACTGACCGACACTGCTCCTGAGGGGCTGATAATGCCCCCTGCTCCGGCAGTTGCAGTGATAGTATAGTCAGTGGGGGTAACTCCGCCGCAACTGATGAGAAAGATTGAGATGATGATGAGCAATAACAGGATAAGACAGTATATTTTTTCTTTGAAGGTTTTTTTCATTTCAAGGTACCTCTTTTCTAACTAAAGATTACGAAATAAAGAGATTAGTTAACGATCATCTCCTTGGTTGTCACTTTTACTTCCTATACATATGACTGGTAAGAAATATAGAGAAGCATAATGAATGTTGTTTTTCATTATTATACAGTTCCTGAGATGGGTTGACAATGATTGGGATAGTATGTTGAATATTTCATACTAATAAATATATTTCCGAAAAGCAAAAAAAGGCAGAACCCGTGGTTAGAGTTCTGCCTACTGGATTGACAGGCTCCCCGGAGTGGTCCATATGTAAAACTTTTGTCTATCAATTTAATTTACATAAAGTAGTTAAAAATATTATATCCCAAAATATATTGACTCCTATTCTTTAGATAGTCTCAATCTTTTAGAAATATTTCTCAAATACCTGTACCTGTATAGCTTACTTCCAATTTAAATAGGTAATTGTAAATTGTAATAAAGTTGCAAAGGTGACCCAAAGAAGATATGGAATATTGGCATATACAATCCAATTGGCATAAAAGCAGACCGAAACTAAGGCCCAAACAAGGGTTCCTAAAATCAATACAATATCAATCGCGGCAAGAAGATTATTTTGCCAGCCAAATTGTAATGGAGTAAACGCAAAATTAAAAATAAGATTAAGAATAAAAGGAAGAGTTAAGAGGTAAGGCCATTGACCGATGAAAGCTTTATAAAAAACCGTACCGAAACTTATAATGATGATTAAATAAAGCACAGCCCAAACCGGACCAAAAAGCCAACCGGGTGGAGACCATGATGGTTTTCTTAGTCTTGTATACCAATTAGAAGTATAGCTCATAACTTCATACCTAATTATTTTATGTTAACCTTGTTTCCCTGCCTGGAAGAGAAGATAACGCTCCCTGGGAAAGATTGATTAACCAATACTTAATGTTGTTACTATTGATGTAAAATTGTCAACTGCTAATACCATGGATGCAGATTACTTTGTTTTAACTTATAAGTAGCTAATAAACAGTTACCAACCAATATCTACCATAATTTTGCCATACATCTTGTATCCCTTGCTTTCATAAGATATAAAGTCTGTTTTTTCCACCGGTTCGAGATTAATGATGCCAGAATGCTTTTCACTCTTGTTTTTTAAAGTTATCTGGCTCATCACATCACCCATCTTCAGTGTATCGGTCACATGGTCAAGCTCTAAATAAAAGGCTTCGATGGTATTCATTTCATCCTTACTTACAAACTCAATAATGTAGTTCGTCTTATCCTCTACATTAATCTGTTCCGTATGAATGATAGTTGATGGCTCATAAATTGGACAGAACTCTTTGGGATATTCTTTTGGAATGCTCTTGCTGTCACTACTTGCCGAATCCTGGGTATCAGCTTGTTGGGCAGAAACTTCTTCTATCTTTTCTGTATCTGCAGGCCCGAGAGATGCTTTTTCAGCTTTATTCTCAGTACTACCGCCACAACCGGCAAGTGCCAGTAAAAAGCAAGCTAAAATTAAAAATATACCAATCACTTTAAAAATTTTGTTCATATACGGTCTCCTGCTATAAATTTTTAAATTTTACCTGAATTCCACGTCAACTATAAAAATCCTCAAAAAGAATCTCTAAGTTCATTAAAAGCCAGCAGATTGACTGCCTTAACACTTTGGGTGCTTTAGGTCCATTGCTTTACGCCTCAACTTTTTGATTGATTTTTCTTTATTAACTTCTGATTCGTGATTTATTCTGTCAGATTTTTATAGATACCATATATCTTTCAAAAGACCTTCTTTTTTGGAAAAATAATTTATTAAAAAAGTCCTTTAGTAAAAGGCCAAAGGGCTGGTGTTTACTGGCTCCCCCCTATTGGACAGCTTCAGAACTTTAAATTTAAGGGTATTGGCATGTTATTCATTCCAATATTTAGCTGTTTAGCACAAAAAAGACGGTCAACTAACCTTTATTTTCAATCATAAAGATATAAAATCATCTTTTTCTATATAATTCTAAAAAATCTTCCCTTTTTATACCAGATTGTCTACAAATAACTCTCAGCGTTGATCCTTTGATCTTCTCATGATTCGGCATAGTTAAAGGATTTTTACTTCCATCTTGGTTCTTTCTAGCCATTGAAATATGTGTTCCTATTCTCACAATCCTGAATCCGAGCTTTTCTAATGTTTTGATGACCTTTTACTTGGAAGTATCTCTTGGAAATTTCATTACATCATTACTTCTGCAATAAAGGTTTCAATGATTTCATCAGTATCGAATACTTCTTTTCCAAAGGTTTCTACATGAAATTTGATAGCAGATTTTACATCTGCAAGCGCTTCTTCATAGGTATTACCCTCACCAACCACTACACCTTTTAGCCCCAAAGGATAGGCTACATATCCCTCAGGATGTTTTTCCACAATTATTTTTAATTGTTGCATGTAAGTTATCCCCTTTGACGTAATGATATTTTATGCAAATTCGCTGTTTCTAAATTCTAATAAGAAGATTAAACATTTATATTTTATCACTTAAAAACTATTTATACAAAAAGCAATATCATGAAGTTCGTGACAATTTTTTGTAGTATTTTTTTGCTAAAAATTCATTGATTTCAGTTAAACCTACCCATCTATTTTTTTAATTTGGTATATGTGATTAAGTTACAAGAGAATTGGTATTTTAAAACAAAAGTTCCTGGCATGATGCTGAAGGGCTGGAATTGACAGGCTTCCCGGATTGGTATCCGAAAGTGTGCTTGTATGGGATAAGATTCTAATTAGCATAGATAGAATAAGACACGGAAAATTAAAAATATTTCTTTCAAATTCTGATAGATAAAAGCCTTAGGCGTTTAAAATATAGGGCAAGAAATATTATCCGGACAGAACAATTTTCGTAACTTCTGTCAACATAAGGAAACAGATACAATACATAGAAAATAAGAAGAAATCATTACAAGCTGCTAAAAATTATCAGAAGGCAAAAACCAAACTTTGAGGTTTCTTCCTTCTAATAATTCTAAATTTTCTTTCTTTATTCATTCCGTAAGATTGATTCTTTTTGTTGTATAATAATAAATCATATATTCTATGCAACTATAACTTATTTTAATCAATACTTTTCACTAATTTTTATAAGGTTTAGAACTAAGGGATAATCTTTATGGTCACCTTAAAGAATAAGTCCCAATCCGAAGCCAGGGAAAACCAAGAACTCCAATCTTCGGGATTCCCTCCAGTGGATGTATAACGAGCCCCACCTGCATATGAAGTGCTATCACTATTACCATGAATACTATACACATGATCCTCAATGGGGTTACTTACATAACAAGTGCAGTAATATATTCCCGGAGTAACGTAAGTTCCAAGATTAAAGTCGAATATCTGCCATCCACCACCACCAGCCACAAAACCATTGATGGTTGCACTCTGCAATACATTGCCACTGCTATCCCTGAGGTCACATACTATGATATCCCCACTATCAGTAGATTGAGTACTGCTAAGATATATCTGGAACTGATCAAAGAAACCAGCCTCAGTTACCTGGAAACTTTGCCCTTGACCTACATTGACATAACCAGGACTGGCACCAAACCAGGCTTTAGCATCTCCTTCAGTTTGGGATATTGTTAAGGTTGCCATGGGATTAACCGCAATCATAGTCGTTGCCGTAACACTCCCAGCACTGTTCGTTGCAGTAAGAGTATAAGTAGTGGTTACTGTTGGATTTACTGCAGTTGTTCCTGTCAAAGCTACAGCTCCAACACCATTATCAATGGTAATAGTATCCGCATCTGTAACACTCCAGCTTAAGGTAGAATTTTCACCTTCATTAATCGTTGGTGGATTAGCTAAAAATGAATTAATGACGGGGTTGTTGGGGGGGATCCCACCACAACTATATAAGAAAGCCAATGAAATAATTATCGAAAACAACATAAGTAACTTTAATTTATTTTTCAGGATTCCTTGCATCTAAAAATACCTCCTTCAAATTAGTAACTGATTGAAGTAAGTAATCATAATCTCCTTGGAAAAAAATATCAATTGATATACAAGCTAATATACAAGAAATTTAACGAATTATCTTTGCCTTGATTATACAGCTATCCTGATAGATTGACAATATTATTGATGCTTTCTGGAACAATACAAAAGCCATTATTTTTAGCTTTTCTTATACTTTTAGGCACATAGTTATAAAATAAAACAAAACCTCTCAGATAATGGCTGAAGGGCTGGGATTCGCTGGCTCCCCCTATTGGATGTGTTTAGAACTTTTTAAATTTAAAGTATTCCTTCCATCTCTGCTATCAAAAACAGGAAAGTTAGTTTGACCAGATAAAATAAATCAATCAAAATAGACATGAGAACCTACGGAATAACCCAAAGGATCTCCATGTTGGTTTCCAAGAAATGTGTTACCGGCAATATTGTATTCCACACCTTCAGCTGGAACAAGCAGTATACCTGTTGGAATATTTTCCCTGCCAGTGCCCCAGCCAGTTGGACGATCAGTAACAGGACTTATATCACTACTCGGGCTTACATAGATTCCACCCCCGTAATAGGTTGTTCTGTTTTCCATGATTATGTTATCTTGAATTGTAGGAGAACTGTAAGAATTCATAGAAATTCCGCCCCCGCCCCCGCCAACTGCATTATTCTCAGTGATAATATTGCCAGTAATTACGGGAGAACTATCATAAATGAAAATTCCTCCACCAGAATGTCCGGTATTATTAGTGATCATGTTTGCGGTAATCACTGGAGAGCTGTAATTAATAAAAATCCCGCCCCCACTACTGGCATTCCCATTAGTGATTTTAAATCCCTTCAGAATCGAAGTATCTCCTCCGGTAAATTT
>CAYSAA010000081.1:0-1704 GCA_964428905.1 uncultured Atribacterota bacterium | reverse complement strand
GGACACCACAAATGGTACTTTTTTTGGTTCAGAAATCATTTACGTGAACCCTTAGAATTCGATATGTTTGCTAAAAGGATCAGTAGTTGTTCAGCGACTGTTTTTCGACCTATTTCATTGAGATGGCCACCATCATAGGTATATTTAGGCACCATAGCATAAAAAGTTTTTCCATGTTTGTTAACCTCAATTCTCTTTCCGTCGGGATCAGTGGATTCTACCCTTGCGAGATCAAAAACAGGAACTTTTCCTTCATATTCTTTTCTCAACATTTCATTAAATTCGCTTCTGTTACTATTATTGTAGATAGGTGTTCCTATGATTGTTTTGAGTAAATCCTTTATTTTTTTCAGCCAGCGTTTAATCCCGATTGCTTCTGAAGTCAGGGGGACTGTTACATGAATAAAAGTTGTCTCAGGATATAACTTCTTCAGGTTGGACATGGTGGTTTTATAGTTGTTGAAAAGATCCTGAACGTTTGTTTTAGTAGTCAGGTCTACATAACAGAGCTTAAAAAATGCAATGTCTGCCTTTTCTCCTATGCCTTTCACTATCCAACTTTCAAATGCCTTAATTTTGGAATTTGGGTCTGTGTTTTTTCCAACCTTACAATGGACAAATATGGGATCATTAAAGTCAGATGGGTTATCAGTCTCAACAATTTTTAGCCGGATTGGAGGGTTTTCTTTCATCAGATCTGTTATGCCGTCAATGATGTTGTAGCCAACTGATTGGTGGCCGAAAAATATTTTCATTTGTGAAAGCCTTTCCCATGAAGAAGCTGGAACATCTTTTATAGAAGGGAAAGAAATAATTTTCTCTGACATTTGGCCTCCATCACAAGCAAAGAAAAGGGCTGACAAGAACAAAACGGCTATTTTACAGAGCATATTTAACATTTATTTTGACATGATTTACACGATTTTTTGATTTTATTTCAATTGCTTTTTATCTATTTTTCCGCTGGGTGATTTTGGTAAAAATGATACTATTTCAATATATTTTGGGATCATAAAAGATTCAAGGTTTTTAATACAATACTTCATAATCTTGCCTTTTGTTACCGTACTCTTATTATTTGTTACAACAAAGGCCTTGACAGCCTGGCCGAAGATCTCGTCTGGAACACCAATAACGGCGGCTTCTGTTACCCCATCCATATCACACAAGGTATTTTCTACCTCTTTTGGACTGACTCTCTCCCCTTTTACCTTGATGATATCGTCTTTTCGCGAGACGAAATAAAGGAATCCTTCTTTATCTTTCTTGAAAAGATCACCGGTAAAAAGTAAGGTCTCTCCGCGGTAACGACCAGGCCGAAAGTTGCGAGCTGTTTCTTCAGGCTTATTCCAGTAGCCCTGCATTACGTTTGATCCCCGGACTACCAGCTCGCCAACATCACCTTCACCAACCTCTTCTCCCTCTGCATTAACTATAAAAACCTCTTCATTAGGCATAGGAATACCAACAGATGTTGGCCTACGCTCCAACTGATCAGGAGGGAGATAGGAAACACGCTTGCACTCTGTTAGTCCATACATGGAGTAAATTTTTGCATGGGGAAAAAGAGCTTGAAATTTTTTTATATATGCTAATGGAAGGGCGGCTGCAGAGTTTGTGATATAGCGAAGAGAGCTGAAATTAAATTTGGATAGGTTATCTATCTGGAGCAGAATTGCTGCCATTGTGGGCACAATGGGAAAT
>CAYSAA010000080.1:0-3271 GCA_964428905.1 uncultured Atribacterota bacterium | reverse complement strand
TCCTTACCCTTGCGGCTGGTACCCCAACGGAACTCAAAACCTAAGAATTCAAAGCAATTAGTCTCTTTCTCAAACCCACTGAATCTTATGATTCTGGTTTTATCAGGTGATAGAGAAAGACCGGACTTATTAAGCCTTTTAACCAGTACGGTGTAGAATTCCTCTACACGAACCTCCCCCGCTTTACCGGACACCGAGATAAGACTATAATTTAAACCATTGGAGGTTCAAGTAATATGGATAATATGGAGAACAAGAAAAGACAATTTACGCAGGAATTCAAGAAAGAGGCCGTGGAGTACTCTCTATCCTCAGAGAAATCCGTGGAAGAAGTAGCCCGGGATCTGGGTATCTCCCCTCACAATCTGACCCGTTGGCGCAAAGAATACCGTAGACGAGGAGAATTGGCTTTTCCCGGTCATGGAAAGGAGAATCTCACTCCCCAGGAAGAGAAGCTTAGAAAATTACAAAAAGAACTTACAGATACTCAGATAGAGCGTGACATCCTAAAAAAAGCGTTGGCAATCTTCACGAAAAAACGGTAGATCACTACCGGTTTATCCGGGAACACACGGAACAATTCCGTGTGACGAAGATGTGCCAGGTACTTAAAGTTTCCCGGTCCGGATACTATGATTGGCTGAAATGTCCTATCAGCAAAAGAAAGAAGAAAGATATGCAGTTAAAAGAGAAAATAAGGCAAATCTACCAGAAAAGCCGCCAAAGATATGGCAGCCCCCGTATCTATCAGAAACTGTTACGGGAAGGCTATGCTATCGGCAAAAAGCGGGTGGAGCGCTTGATGTCCGAGATGGGTATCCAGGCAGTAGCCAAAAAGAAATACCAGGCTACTACTGATTCAGCCCATTCTAAACCGGTAGCCGAGAATCACCTCAATCGTGATTTTACACCCGAGAAGCCTAATAAATCCTGGGTGGCTGATATCACCTACATCTGGACAGCTGAAGGCTGGCTTTACCTGGCTACCATCATGGATCTCTTCTCCCGCAAGATCATCGGCTGGTCACTCAGGGATAGGTTAACCAAGGACTTGGTTATTGGGGCACTGGATATGGCCGTAAAAGAGCGCAATCTTTCACCAGACTTACTCCTACATTCTGATCGGGGTAGCCAGTATGCCAGTGAACTTTATCAGCTCACTTTGCTAAAACATGGTATAATTTGTTCCATGAGTGGCAAAGGTAACTGCTGGGACAATGCCGTGATGGAGAGTTTCTACCGTACCTTGAAAGTAGAATTGATTTACCAGAATAAATATGAAACCAGAAGGCAGGCTCAAATGGATATTTTTGAATACATTGAAATTTTTTACAACAGAGAAAGGTTGCATTCCTCTTTGGGGTATTACACTCCAGAGGAATACGAACAGTTAATGTTAACAAAAGTGTCTTAACTGAGTGTCCGGATTATCGGGGGAAGACCAATAATGTTTACAGTGGCATTAGCCAGGGCCTGTCCGGTTAGTTGTTTGGCCATTGTAGCATCTTCCGGGGCCATCACCTGCCCCATCAAAACGCCTTCATCATCATCTGGGGTGGGTGACGGTGTCGGGATAATACCACAGCCAGCAAAAAAGAATGCTATTACCATTAATATGGTAATCGAAAAAATAGTTTTATTCGATTTCATTTCATACACTCTCCATTTATCATTAAATTGTAAGAATCAAGAAATAGTTGCTATCACATGCGGAATGTTTTATAATTAGAGAAATTTCAATACATATAAAAGACCACTTATTTAATCGCATCATCTCCTTTTCGGGTATTATTTTTAACTTCTTCGATTATTTAATTGTTGTGTTTTTGTTATTATCCAGCACCTCCTTTCTATGAAATATTGGTTATACAGAGTTGTGGAAAATATCATTTTTAATCTGATTTACTCTCCCGTTGGAAAGCCCTATCATCTGAGCTGCTCTGGTTGCACGCAAATCCATAATAAAGAGATAATAGACAATATTTCTCTGCATTTTTTTTAGTTTGAGCAGGGCTTTCTGCAAAGTGATTATATCTTCAATAGGTAATTTGAAATGCTGATAAGATGTGCTTTTAATCTTATCCATCTCGGGCTGAATTTTACTGAAATCATGCTCTAATTGATGGGCAAGGTACGTTTCCCTGATTGATTCTCTACTTTTTAATACCTCTTGTAGACCCATGCTTGTTATATTAAGATAATCGGCAATCTCGGAAAGCTGAGGGTATTTTTGGTTCTCATGACGGTATTTAATAACAAATTCATTAATTTTCCGATTCAGACTGATAAGCCAGACAGGCTGCTCAACCTTATAGGTGTGATCCATTAAATAGTGATGTATCTCTTCGGTAATCATTATTTTGGCATAACTCTTAAAGTCAAGGTTGGGTTTCTGTTGATCATAAAGGTTAACAGCATTAAGCAAACCGATATATCCCACTTCTTCCAGTGTTTCCTGTTTTTCAGAAATATTTTTAAAGTTACGGGCAATTTTACCTATTAGATACATATATCCAATCAGGAGATTGTCTTTGTCATTAGGTAGCTTCCCCTTGTTGCCTACTGCTACTAAAAACATTAGCTTTTCCTCCTGATATTTTTCGTTATAGTTATGAGTCAAATTCATCTAGATCTTAAAAAGAAAAAAACCGGTAGTCTGGCGACCTTAGTGATAATCAATTACTTTAGGCCCATGACTTTGCGCCCTGCCCTTTCGGACAGTTTGCCTTTATCAACTTTTGTTTTTCGCGAAATGTTAAATTTATGAATAATAAAACAATAAAATACAATCGAGTAAAGAGTAATTTATTGAAATACAATTAATCTTTAGTTATATATAATTTATATAGATAGTTCTAAACTTAAGATTAAAAAATAATATATTATTTTTTAATAAACTTTTCTAACTCTTTAGGAATATCAAAATCATACAGATTTTTTCGGCTTTCTAAAAAATAGATAAATTTTTTTAGCCTCGTTAAGGTTAAATTGCTCAATGAATGTTTTAACCCATAATCATCAAGAGAGGCAATTTTTTGGTCAACACTTAGGTGTTTCGTTAAAAATGTTTTGATCAAATCATCCTTCCCCAGTAGCTCCCTATAGTTATCAATCTTTCTCACCCAATAATTTTCATACGTTTTATTTAATTCTTTCAATTAAGCCTCCCCCTTACCTTATTGTTATAATGAAATAAAAAACCGGTAGTCTGGCATCCATAACAAACAAATTATCTTAGGTCCATAACTTTGCGTCCTGCCCTTTCGGACAG
>CAYSAA010000079.1:0-6021 GCA_964428905.1 uncultured Atribacterota bacterium | reverse complement strand
TTTTTAGGAGTTCTTAAAACCAACTTCTATGCGGGTGTGATGTTTACTATCCAATTGAAGGTCTAAGGAAACAAAAATTATGATAAAAGTTTTGTCATTTGGAGAGCTCTTATGGGATATAATTGGAGGGAAAGCCTATATTGGCGGAGCTCCCTTTAACCTGGCAAGTCATCTTGCTAAAATGGGAATTCAGTCTACATATATATCATCTGTTGGAAAAGATGACCTTGGTGAAAAAGCCTCAAAAATTGCCGAACACTATGGTTTAGATACTGACTATATTTCAATCCATTCAACTTTACCTACTGGAAAAGTTAATGTTTTTTTAGATAAAAAGGGGAACCCTCAATATACTATTAATAAAAACACCGCATGGGATGAGATTATTCTGCAAGATAATTTAAAAAATATTTTATTTAAAGAATACTGGGATGCTTTTTGTTTTGGTACACTAGCTCAACGCACAAAATCTAATAGAGAATTATTGTATGCTTTAATTCCGGAATTAAATTGTAAAAATATTTTTTATGATGTTAACCTCAGACAAAATTATTATCAGAAAGAGTGGATTGAACATTCATTGGAACTCAGCAATATGTTAAAATTAAACGAAGAGGAAGTTGCAACTCTTTCTGAACTATTGCTAGGGAAAGTAGCAAGTAAAGAGGACTTTTGTCATGCTATGTCTTCAAAATACTTTCTTAAAATAATATGTATAACTTTGGGAGAAAGTGGTTCAATTGTCTATGACGGGCAAAATTGTTTCCAGGTTCCGGGAGTAAAAGTGAAAGTTATTGATACAGTAGGTGCTGGTGATAGTTATAGTGCTGCGTTTTTGTTTTCATTTTTATCTGGTTGGAATCCAAGAAAATGTGGAGAATTTGCCAATCAAGTAGGGGCATTTGTTGCCAGTCAATCAGGAGCAGTACCGGAATACTCTTTAGAATTAAAGGAAAAAATAAAAGGAATAAAAAATAATATTAATAAAAATATATAGAATTGTCTATTGTTAATAGAAGGGAGATTAATTGCTGAATGGATGTTGTAGTATGTGGTTATATCTGTCTTGATATCATTCCTCACTGGACTGGTGGGGGAATTGAAATGTTAGTACCAGGCCATATATTGGAAATGTCAGGTGTGGATATAAGTACTGGAGGTGCTGTTGCCAATACTGGATTAACTTTGTATCGATTGGGTATTGAAACTAGCCTGTTAGGGAAAATTGGCAACGATATATTTGGAAAGATTATTTTGGAATTATTGCAGGGGCAGAATACAGAAATAACTAAGAATATGATAATCAGTAATAATGATGAATCTTCTTATACGGTGGTATTAAACCCACCGGACACTGATCGTATTTTTTTAAATTATCCGGGAAGTAATCATACTTTTAATGCTAGTGAAATATCTTATACTGATATTGAGGGAGCGCGATTATTTCATTTTGGATATCCTCCTGCAATGAAAAGATTTTATCAGAATGATGGCGAGGAATTGATAAAAATTTTTTCAAAGGTAAGAAATATGGGGATGGTAACCAGCTTAGACATGGTAATGGTTGATCCCGAATCCCCATCAGGCCAGATTAATTGGAAAAAATTTTTAAAAAATGTTTTACCTTATGTTGATATTTTTGTTCCAAGCATTGATGAGTTATTATATATGTGGAATAAAGAAGACTATCAACTATTAGCAGCAGGCAAGAAAAAATTGACACTTGATTGGTTATCGAAATTATCTGATGAGTTAATTGAGAGCGGTGTAACAATATCTGCGATAAAATTGGGAAACAAAGGTTTGTTTTTAAAAACCGGGATAATTGAAGGAAAGAACCTTTGCTCATTAATTAGCAAAAAACAATGGTCAAGACGACAATTATTTTCTCCTGTTTATAAAGTAGATGTAGCTGGAACAACTGGAGCAGGTGATACCACTATTGCGGGTTTTCTTTCTCAGATAATAGAGGGGTCAAAACCAGAGGAAGCTATAAATATTGGCACAGCTACCGGAGCTCATTGTGTAGAATATATGGATGCCACGAGTGGTATAAAATCAATTGTTGAAATTAGAGAAAGAATGAATAAGGGATGGGAGAAAGCAAATCCTTCTCTATCCACAGAGGGTTGGGGATATATTCCTGAATGCCAATTGTGGGAAAAAATCATTTCTAAATAAGTATTAATATTATGAAAAATTATTAATACTAAGAAAGGATATAAATAATGGAAGATGAGTTAAAAAAAATAAAACAAGAAGCACTTAACTATTATAAAAAAGCCGGTATTGTTCTGTCTGATGACGAAATTAAAAATATGGAAATTGCAGATATGGGATTAAATGATTTTCAAAGAACAGGACTAGTGTTGGTTGTATATGTTAATAATGACCGCTACTGTGCCAAGGAAATGGTATTATTCCCTTACCAAACCTGTCCTGAGCATCGACATCCAGATCATGATGGCCAGAAGGGGAAGAGGGAAACTTTTCGATGTCGCTATGGTACTGTTTATCTCTATATAGATGGGCCAAAAACACCAAAGCCTATGGCTTCTCCCCCGGAGGGTGATGAATCTTACTATACCGTATTGCACGAGATTATACTTAAACCCGGGCAACAGTATACGATTAGTAAAGATACTTTACATTGGTTTCAAGCCGGTAAAGAGGGTGCGGTTATTTCGGAGTTTTCTTCTCCCAGCGATGATGCTACCGATGTATTTACTGATCCGAGGATTAAACGGGTTAAAGAAGATTAAACAAAAATAAAATAAGGAGGGACTTAGTCATGTTGAAAATAGGCAATAAGTTCCTTACTCGTGAAGAAATCAAACGTTATTTTGGTAGTTTACATCAAGTTGCAGGATTGAAGCGTTTTACATATCAGGAAGGCAAAGCTGATGGTGTAGAAGCAGTGGAATGTCGGACTGGTACTGGATTGCGGTATCATGTACTTCTCAGTCGCGGTATGGATATTGGTTTGTGTGAGTATCGAGGAATTCCGATAAATTTTCGATCTGCAGTGGGCGAGTCATCACCGATGTATTTTGAGGCAACCGGAGATGAGTGGTTGCGTAATTTTGGAGGCGGACTCCTGGTTACCTGTGGGTTAAACTACCTTGGTGCACCGGATATTGATCAGGGAGAAAGTCTCGGCCTTCATGGAAGAATTTCGAATATTCCGACAGAAGAGATTTCCCTTGATTCTATCTGGAATGGGGATGAATGTACTTTTTTAGTGAAAGGTAAAATAAGAGAAGCGAAAACCCTTTCTAGGCATTTGCTAATCTCACGAAAAATATCAAGTAAATTAGGTGAGAACAAGATTATTCTCCAAGATACAATTAGTAATGAAGGGTTTCATAAATCTCCATTGATGCTTCTTTACCATTTTAATATAGGTTATCCGGTATTAGATAAAGAATCACGTTTGTATACTCCCTCCCTACAGGTTATACCCAGAGATAAACAGGCCGAAAAAGATATGGATAAATACAATTATTATAGTGCACCGGAATTAAATTATCCTGATACAGTATTCTATCACCAATTAAAAACAGATGCTACCGGATGGAGCAGGGCGGCTTTAGTTAATTCTGAAAAGAATTTAGGAATATATATTTACTATGATAGCCATTATCTGCCTCATTTTATTCAATGGAAATTTTTGGAAATGGGTAATTATGTTGCTGGATTAGAACCGTCAAATTGTTTGTTAGAAGGACGTTCTAAAGAAAGAAAACAGAGAAGTTTGATTTATCTGGAACCCGGTGAAAAGCAGGTCATCCAGTTAGAAATAGGATTATTGATTTCCAGTAACGATATAGAAAAAGAAATTAAGAACATTGAAAATTTCTAAATATGTTTTGATAAAGGTTCCCCTTCAGTTTTTTCTATTCTTTTAGTATTTAAGTAAAAAACACTTCTTGCATGTTAGCAAAAATAATCATTGACATTCATTTTTGCTTAAATTATACTTATTTAGTAAGTAAAGTTTACTAACTAAAAGAGGTCATTAGTCGATGTTGATATCAAAACCAGAAAACAGTAGAATAAAAAACTCAACCACTTTATTATTGCTTTTAATGAAACATGACGGAATCTCGAGAGTGGAAATGTCTCGATTAACCGGATTGACCAAGACAACTATCTCTACCATTATTAAAAAACTTAAACAGGCTGGCATTGTAGAGGAATCAGATCAGATTGCCACTGGAAATATTGGAAAATCACCCTATCCCCTTCATATTTGCTCCAATGCAGCTTATACTATTGGGGTTCATCTCGGAAGAAAAAGAGTAGAAACTTTGTTAATAGATTCCAGAATGAAAGTAATTAAAAAAAACAAAGGTGAAGATTATAAACATTTAGGGCCGGAAAGCATTATGAAAAGCTTATTTCTGAACATAGATAAATTATTTAATTCAGCTCACAAAAAAAACATAGAAATACGTGCCATAGGTGTTGGAATTCCAGGACCTCTCGATATAGAAAATGGTATTGTAAAACAACCTCCCAAATTCCAAGGATGGAAAGATGTCCCGGTAAAAGAAATTATTGAAAAAAAGTATCAAATACCGGTATGGATTGAAAATGATGCTAGCGTAGGTGCTCTGGCTGAAAAATGGCTGGGTGACGGGAAAGATATACATAATTTTATTCGGTTGATTTTGAATGAGGGAATTGGTGCCGGGGTAGTGATTGAGGATGAACTGTATCAAGGAACCTATGATTATGTGGGAGAAATAGGACATTTTCTTTGTTTTGATAAAGGGCAGTTTTCCTATTTAGAAGATATTGCCGGTGTAGATGTCTTATTAGAAAAAGTCCAGGAAAAAGGTCTAAAGGTTAAGAACTTACAGGAATTTAAAGAATTATTAGGTGATAAGCAAAATAGTAACGAAATTGCCCGGGAAATCATTGGTTCTTTTGCTTCTTGGATAGGATCTGCAATTATAAATGCAATCCATATGATTGGTCCGCAAACAGTATTTATCGGTGGGAAAATGGCTATTTTGGGAGATTCGTTTATCCAGCCTGTACAACAATTTGTTTCCAGTTACCTCTTTGGAAATCAGGAAGTTGATATCAGATATTCTGGTATTAGTTCTGGTGCAGAATCTTTAGGAGCGGGTATTTATGCTGCTGTTCGATGGTTGGAGCAAAAAAGTAAAGAGATATAACAATGTCTTTTAAATTCAAATGAATTTCGAAGTAATATTTTGCAAAGGAATATCATCAAAGATAAGCTAAGGGTGCTATAAACCATAAAGGAGGTGAATTTATTAAAAACAGAATAACGACTCATTTAGAATTCAGACTGTTTAAAATGTAAAAAATTTTAAGTTGAGGAGGAGAAAGAAAATGAAAAAGCTTGCTATACACCTACTTGTTGTATGTTTACTTATTGCATTTGCCACAATGACTTGTGCAGCACAACTTCGTTTTGCCTTTATGCCTGGTATCGCAGATCCCTTTTATTTCACCATGGAAAAAGGAGCTAAAGCTAAAGCAGAGGAATTAGGAGTGGAATTGTTGATTGGAGAATATCCGAAAGCCTGGGGTCCGGAATATCAGGTACCTATCCTGAAAGCTTTAGTAGCAAGAGGGGATATTGATTTACTCTTTACGGCACCTACTTCCACTGAGGCATTGATTCCGGTTTTAAAGGAAATTCATGACAGCGGTATTCCGGTCATTACCGTTGATACGTATCTTGGAGATGGTGATTATACAAAACCGAGCAATTACGATTTTCCACTTTCCTATATCGGGACAGACAACTTTTTAGGAGGTCAAGTTGTCGCCGGTCAATTAGCGATACTGCTAGATGGAAAGGGAAAGGTTTTTTTAGAAAACACCAATCCAGATACTTCCAGTGTTATGGACCGGGAACTTGGATTTAGAGCAGGAATTGATATTTTCCCGGAAATGGAACTAGTTGGAGTTGAATATTGTTTGGATGTTCAAGAAACTGCTGCTTCTCAGGTTAGTGCAGCATTACAGAAACATTCAGAC
>CAYSAA010000078.1:0-7360 GCA_964428905.1 uncultured Atribacterota bacterium | reverse complement strand
TATTTGTAGGAATAGACCTTGTATCTATCTGGAATTAATCTGATTTTGTTGTTGTATTTTGTCTTTAACTGACAACTGAAAACTATTTCTATTACTTATTATTTATCACTAATTACTGTATTCGGACTCGATACTATATTTGGACGCAATACTCAATACGCACGACGCAATACTGTATTTGGACTTGATGTTTTTAATTGTATTATCTTGTATTGGACGCAATACTCAATACGCACGACGCAATACTGTATTTGGACTACATACTACCTACTACATACTAATTTAGGATTCAATGCTATTTATGATGCAAAGCGATTGGGAGATAAAATGAAATGAGACAAAATAAAATTATCATTAAAGGGGCCAGGGAACATAACCTAAAAAATATTTCCTTAAGTATACCCCGCAATAAATTGGTTGTAATTACCGGGTTAAGCGGTTCGGGAAAATCATCACTGGCTTTTGACACTATTTATGCCGAAAGCCAGAGACGTTATATTGATTCTCTTTCTTCGTATGCCCGTCAATTTATGGAAAAGTTGGATAAGCCGGATGTTGATTATATGGAAGGGTTGTCACCATCAATTGCAATTGATCAAAGGAAGGCCAGTAAAAATCCCAGGTCTACTGTAGGAACGGTTACGGAAATCTATGATTATTTTCGCTTGCTGTATGCCAGAATTGGTATTCCCCATTGCCCTGTTTGCGGTAAAAAAATAACCAGACAAACCCTTGATCAGATTGTAGACCAGGTAATGAATATGCCCCAAAATAGCAGAATTAAAATATTATCACCTATCATTAAGTCAAAAAAGGGTGAACATAGACAGGTTATTGAAGATATTAGAAAGAAGGGATTTATCCGTTTGAGAGTTGATGGACAGATGGTTGAAGTGGATGATGACCTCAATTTAGCCCGTTATCAGATGCATACTATTGATATTGTTGTTGATCGGTTAATCGTAAAGCCCGAAATGAAGAGCAGAATAAGTGGTTCTGTGGAAACAGCATTACAGTTAAGTGATAGATTGGTGATGATCTTAGATGAACAGGAAAAGGAATATATGTTCAGTGAGAAATTTTCCTGTCCCCATTGTGGAATTAGTTTACCTGAGATTACTCCCAGAATGTTCTCCTTTAATAGTCCTTATGGTGCCTGTCCCAATTGTGGTGGTCTGGGATATAAAATGGAATTTGATCCCGACCTGGTAGTTCCAGACAAAAGTAAGTCTGTAATGGAAGGTGTTCTGGTACCATGGGGTTCGATCAAAGGCAGGTATCTTTATCATATATTGTCAGGAGTAGCGAAACATTATGGATTTGAACTGACTACTCCCTTTAATCAATTAACCCCGAAACAGCAGGATATTCTGCTTTATGGTTCTGGTAATACCAAAATATCATTTGAATATAACAATTATGATAACGGTCATTCCTGGCTTCATAAAAATGAGTTTGAAGGGGTAATTAATAATCTAAAGAGAAGATACCGGGAGGCAAAATCTGAGTATGTTCGTTCAGAAATACAAAAATTTATGACTGTTGATGAATGTCCGGTATGTCGCGGAAAAAGACTTCGTCCTGAAAGTTTAATGGTGAAAATTGCCGGATATTCTATCGCTGACCTGTCAGATATGACTATCAAAGAAATATTTCAATTTTTTCAGGATCTAAGTATTGATAGGAGAGGGGCAGAAATATCAAAACAGATTAGAAAGGAAATAATCAACAGATTAAGTTTTTTAATGAATGTTGGTTTAGACTACATTACTCTTTCCCGTGCTTCAGCAACCCTGGCCGGAGGAGAAAATCAGAGAATCAGGCTGGCTACTCAGATTGGTTCCAGCTTAACCGGTGTCCTGTATGTTTTGGATGAGCCATCCATTGGACTGCATCAGCGGGATAATGACAAACTTTTAAAGACCTTAATTCAGCTTAGAGATCAGGGAAATACAGTGATTGTTATCGAGCATGATGAGGCAACTATCAGAGCTGCTGATTTTATAGTTGACCTGGGACCGGGGGCGGGAATCCATGGTGGATATATTGTAGGACAGGGTAGTGAAAAAAAAATATTATCAAACAAGAAATCTATTACCGGCCAATATTTAAGTAATAAAAAAGGGATACCAATTCCGAGAAGCAGAAGAAACGGTAATGGTAAAAATATCAAAATTATTGGTGCCAGACAGTTTAATTTAAAGAATATTAATGTGACTATTCCCCTGGGCAAATTCAACTGTGTTACCGGAGTTTCTGGTTCTGGTAAAAGTACCTTGGTGGAAGAAATATTGTATAAATCACTGATTAAGGATTTATATCACACCCGTGTTAGGCCAGGAGACTATGAAAATTTGGAAGGAGCAGGATATATTGATAAGGTAATTACCATTGATCAATCCCCCATCGGTAAAAAATCACGCTCTAATCCGTCTACTTACACCAGTGTTTTTACTCCCATCAGAGAATTATTTGCCCGGACCAAAGCTGCTAAAATGAGAGGGTATCTTCCGGGAAGGTTTAGCTTTAATGTAAAAGGTGGAAGGTGTGAAGCCTGTGAAGGTGCCGGGATCGTTAAAATTGAAATGTTTTTCTTGCCTGATATTTATATCCCATGTGAAGTTTGTAAAGGGCAAAGGTTTAACAGGGAAACTCTGGAGATTAAATATAAAGATAAGAATATTGCTGAAGTTTTAGATATGACAGTAGAGGAAGCCGGCCAGTTCTTTGAAAATATTCCTAAAATAAGAAGAATCCTACAAACTCTCGTTGATGTAGGTCTGGGTTATATAAAATTAGGACAGCCTGCTACCACATTATCAGGGGGAGAAGCGCAAAGAATCAAGCTGGCAAAGGAATTAAGTAAAAAAAGTACCGGTAAAACATTGTATCTTTTAGACGAACCCACAACAGGTTTGCACTTTGATGATGTCAGAAAATTACTGGATGTTTTAAATCGGTTGGTTGATCAGGGAAATACTGTTCTGGTTATTGAACACAACCTTGAAGTTATTAAATCAGCCGATCACATTATAGACCTGGGTCCTGGTGGTGGTGATGAGGGTGGTAAAATCGTATTTGCAGGTACACCGGAAGAGATTATAAACTATCCAAAATCTTTTACCGGAAAATTTTTGAAAAAAGTAATGAATAATGATTCTTAGAAATCCTGATTAGCATAGATAAAAAGAAGACAGATAATATTCATTTTCAGGAGAATAAACATATGAATATTACAGAAAAAATAAAGAAGTTGCCACAGCAAAGCGGTGTTTACCTTTTCAAAGATCAAAAGGGAGACATTATCTATATCGGTAAGGCGATCTCACTAAAAAATCGGGTTTGTTCTTATTTTAACAAATCACATTTACATTCAGCTAAAGTAAGTCAAATGATAGACCGGATATTCGATATAGAATATATTACAACTGCTTCTGAGATGGAGGCATTGCTATTAGAGAGTAATCTGGTTAAAAGGAACAAGCCCTACTTTAATACCCAGTTAAAAGATGATAAGAGTTATCCCTATATTCAGATTATCAGGGACCATGCTTTTCCGTCTATTCATCTGGTTAGAAAAAATAGAAAAAGCCTGAAAAATAGAGTTCGCTATTATGGACCGTTTATTGATGTGGAAACAACCAGAAAAGCAGTCAAAAAATTACGACAGATATTTAAAATAAGAAATTGCAGCCAGAGAAAATATAAAACAGGAAAGCCCTGTCTGGATTACCAGATTGGCTTATGTTCTGCTCCATGTGCCGGTAAAATAGACCAGAATGGTTATCAGAAAAATGTAAAGCAATGTTGCCTTCTATTGTCCGGCCAACACAATACACTATTAAGGGGTTTGAAACAGGAAATGAAAATTAGCTCCCAATTGATGCTCTATGAAAAAGCTGCCAAAATAAGGGATACTATCAAGATGATAGAAAAGGTCATTAACCAGGCAAAAATTAGTAAAACTTATCAGCGTAAATTGGATGGTTACCAAAAAGGGAAAATAAATGATGCCTCACTTAAGAAAGCCTTGTTTGATTTAAAAAATTATTTAGGGCTGCCGACAATCCCACTATATATTGAAGCTTTTGATATTTCTAATATTCATGGACAGTTAGCAGTTGGCTCTATGATTGTGTTTCAATTCGGTGTACCTGATAAAAAAAGGTATCGACATTTCAAAATAAGAGATGTAAAAGGTATCAATGATTTTGCAATGATGAGGGAAGTAATATACCGGCGGTTTCGGGATAGTCACTTGAAAATGGAACCGTTACCTGATTTAATATTAGTAGATGGTGGCAAAGGTCAATTGAACATTGTTAAAAAAGTGTTGCATGAATTGAATGTAAGATTAAATCTTGTAGCATTGGCTAAAAAAGAAGAAGAATTGTTTCAATCTGGGGAGAAAGAGCCTATTCTACTGCCCAGAAATTCTGAAGTATTTTTTCTCATTCAAAGAATCAGAGATGAGGCACATCGTTTTGCCATTCGTTATCATAAAAAGCTACGCAGCAAATTAATTAGAAGCTCTGTTATTGACTTTATACCGGGTATGGGAGAAAAAAGGAAAAATCAACTTTTATCAAAATTCAAAAGCATAGAAGATATCAGAAAAGCAGAGGTTGAGGAATTAAAACAAATACCAGGGATTGGAGAAAAAACAGCCCATAAAATTAAAGACATTTTGGAGGTTAGAAATGATTTTGAGGTACAATGGTAAATCACCAAATATAGATGAAACATCTCTGGTTTTAGAAAATGCTACTGTTGTGGGAGAGGTTTGTGTTGGCCAGTTTAGTAGCATCTGGTTTAATGCTGTTTTACGTGGTGATTTGGATTTTATTTCTATTGGGCATCATACCAGCATTCAGGATGGGGTACTAATCCATGTTGCAGAAAATTTGCCCACTAAAGTCGGAAACTATGTTACAATTGGACATGGTGCAATATTGCATGGATGCACTGTTGGAGACTATGCCCTAATTGGATCTGGAGCCAACATATTGGATGAGGTTATGATCGGTAATCATACGATTATTGCTGCCGGAACAGTTGTAACACCTAAAAGCATCATTCCTGATAACTCCATGGTTATGGGAATACCAGGAAAGGTAGTGAGAAAGATTACTGAGAAAGAGATGATCATGCTAAAGCAACATGCTGACAGTTATGTTAAGCTGATGAAGAATTATATTAAATGAGGGTAGTTTTATGAGTATCTCTCTTGATTATATTATTATTTTAGAGGGAGGGATAGAATGCAGAAAAAATCAATTGCTGATTTAGCATATGTCATTTTAGTAGAAAACCATCGACCTATGCACTATCGTAAAATTACCGAAGAGGTTATAAAAGTAAAAGAAATTAAAGCTGAAAATCCTCATCATGATGTTAATGCCTTAATGGGTGTTGATCAGCGATTTATAAGATATCAACGTGGAATGTGGGGACTGGTTAAGTGGAAATACCGTGAAGCTCACCTGCCTTATACTTTGACTTCTTATTGTTTACGAAATGGGACAATTTTTTTAACCAGTTACCTAAAACCATATTTTAGTTGGAGTCGCGATGATCGCCAAATCGAAATCGTTTTTGTTGATATTAATGGAGAAGAAATAAAAGGGTTTGTTAATTATCGTCAAAAACTTATATTTGGATTAAAAGAATGGTATCAAGCGAAAAAATTAGATGTTAATGATACACTTTTCATTGGCTTGATTGATGAGAATAAAAGAAAGTATTTTATTATTGCCGAAAAAGATGTCAAAGTAGATGCAGAAAAAGATATTGGGGATGGTATTTATAAAATTTTAGAGGAAGAGGGAGAACCTTTAAGCTCTTCCCAGATTTATGCCGCTATTATCAAGCAAGATCCCAATCAACGGGGTTTATTTGATGAATATATCAAAAATATTTTAAAAAATGATGTAAGATATGTAGAGATTAAAAAAGATTACTGGGGGCTGTTTAAATGGTTAAATGAAACAGAACAACTTTATTTGAATCTGATACACGCAGAAAGTGTTAGCGAATTTCAATCTTCACTCAAAAAATGCTTTGAATTTTTAGGATATAGAACCGAATGGTTTCCCAATTATCAACAAAGGCTTTTGGTTGCTCGGGCGGAATTGGATTATAAATCTTATTCCTTGCTGATTATCGGATTACCAAAAGATTGTGATATAAATATGGTTCGCACAATTGACTGGCCAGGTATTAGAAAAATAAAGGAAAGTAAAAATGCAGATTCAGTTATTCTATTCTCGGAAAGATTTTCTATCAAAGAATTGATTGACAGGGCAAAGGAAGAAGGAGTTCAATTATATGAACTCCCTTTATTGAATCATATTATACGAGAGCATCAACGCATACCTTTTTCATTATTTGAATTGCATATTGCCTTTAGTCCTATGCATCATCCCAGGAATAATCATAACAAATTAATTGAAATAAGAGACAAGCAATGGAAAGTATGGACTTTAATAAGAGAAATCATAAATATTTTACAGGTAGCAAGGGAAAAGAATACCTATATGGATTTCAATTTACTTATAAAAGAATTAGGTGATTTGAATAAGCTCAACGACAATGAGCATCTCGATCAAATGCAGGTTAAAAATATCATTGAGCAATTAAACCAGGAACCATTGAAACTGGTTGAATGCTCGGATTCGGGTAATATTATATTGGCTTATTCCGGCAATATAGCTAAAAAGAAGGTTTATTCCCTCTTTAATTTCATGATGAATGGGATAAGTACATAAAGGCTATGAAATTTCTGATGATAGGGAAAACAATGTAATATGAGGATAAGATGGTTAGGACATTCGTGCTTTTTGTTAACAAATGAACGGGGTATCAATATTCTGACAGATCCCTTTGATGAAACACTGGGTTATCATATGACCAAAGAAAAAATTAATATTATAACCATCAGTCATGAGCATTATGATCATAACAATACAATGGGAATCAAAGGGAAACCAGTTGTCTTGAAAAGAACCGTTAATCGAGATACACATAAAATTATTTTTAAGGGGATTTCTTCCTATCATGATAGTGTTTACGGTAAATACAGAGGGGAGAACACTATTTTTGTAATTAAGACAGATGACATGGTATTGTGCCATCTGGGTGATTTAGGCCATTTATTAGCTAATGAGCAATTAGAAGAAATGAGCCATGTTGATATCTTGTTTATTCCTGTAGGCGGATATTATACCATTAATAACATTCAGGCAGATCATGTCATTAAACAGATTAACCCGAAAATAGTCATACCAATGCATTATAAGACCGATGCCATTAAGTGGTCAATTGATCCTGTTTCTGTATTTCTAGACAAAAAACAAAATAT
>CAYSAA010000077.1:0-13920 GCA_964428905.1 uncultured Atribacterota bacterium | reverse complement strand
ACTGGATATTTCTAAGCAATACAACTGCCTGCTTTGGACTTCAGGTAAAAAATGATCAGATGGCTTATCTTCATCTTTTTTATGGTAAAACCATTTTATGTAACCATTACCACCTTCTAAGAAGGTGGTTTTTCATGGTTAAATAAAAAAAGCCTTACTTTTATTGGAAGTAAAGTAAGGCTCGCAAAACAGCGTTCTTGACACCATCTATTTTTTTTCAATTTCTGAGGTAGCTTATCATGAATATTTTTCATACAGCACTCTTTTTCATATATGTACATAATCCATAGATTGGTGGGCCCACCCGGATTCGAACCAGGGACCGGCCGGTTATGAGCCGGCTGCTCTACCAGCTGAGCTATGGGCCCAAGGGTAAATTCTCCTTTCAAAGTATAGCAGATATCAATTGAAAGTCAAGAAATATATACAATACAAAAAATAACCATAAAACCTCAATATCAAACGTTGTGATTTATATAATTACTTCTTAATTGACCACAGGCTGCACGAATATCCGTACCTCTGGAATATCTAATAGTAGCCGGTATATGGCTCCTTTTTAATGCTGCCAGAAAAAAAGAAATCGCCTGTTCATCTGAAGGTAATAAATTTATTTGATTTTGAACGGGATTATAAACAATCAAATTAACCTTAGCATCAAAATCAGAAATCAGCTGGCACAATTTATTTGCTTGCTCAGCTGAATCATTCATTCCTTTTAACATAAGGTATTCAAATGTAATCTGCCTATTTTTCTTTTTCACATAATACCGACAGGCATCCATTAGTTTTTTTAGTGGATATTTTATGTTTACTGGCATTAACCTTGTTCTTATCTTTTCATCTGCACTATGTAAAGAAACAGAGAGCTCAACCTGCAGAGGATTTTCTGTCAGTTTAAATATTCCCGGGATAATTCCACAGGTTGAAATGGTTATTTTTCTGGCACCAATATTAATTCCCTGTGTTGAATTGATAATCTGGATAGATTTCATTACATTTTGGTAATTATTAAAGGGCTCTCCCATCCCCATATAGACAATGTTATGAATGGTCTCTCTGGTCTTTCTTTGAATGAATAAAATTTGATCAATAATTTCACCAGGCAGCAAATTTCTCTTAAAACCATCTTTGCCGCTGGCACAGAAAAGACAATGCCAGAGACAACCAACCTGGGAAGAAAGGCATATGGTGTTTCTTTTACTATTCCTAATTAATACACTTTCTATCAGGTGATTATCGTTAAGTTGAAAAAGAAACTTCTCTGAACCATCCCTTGATATTTGATTTTTGATGCACTTCATTTGTTCAAAAGAAAAAATAGAGTCTAACCTATAAATCATATTTTCGGGAATATTTGTCATTTCCTGAAAAGAATTCACATTTTGGCGGTACAGCCACTGAAATATTTGTCTCGCCCTAAAACTTGGAAAACCTTCCTTAACTATAATCTCTTGCAGCTCATTAAAATTTAACCCTTTTACATCTTTTTTTCTTTCCATCAGATAACTCATTTCGTAAAAGATAAAAATTAAAAAATCGGTGGGATTCTATAAATAGATTTGGACTCATCAGGCTCCCACCGATTTGTTAATTAACACACACAAAAATATCACAATGTATCTTTTTTTTCTGGATATTATGAATATCTTGCATTCTGGTTTTTACAATAAAATTTTACCAGGCTACTTTAATCATCAGGCATCATGTCTTGCATCATATTCTGCAATGATTCCATCATCGCTTCAATATCTTCCTGGCTCATTGACTCGCCCCCATCAGAAGTTTGCATTTCCTGTGATGCTCCAGGCATCTCTCCAAACATAGGCTCTCCCGGTTCTAATTTGGTTCCATCAAATAGTTCATCAGATAGTCCGGTATTATATTCTGCACGGGTAACGACTATTTCCATGTTACCCATACCTCCCATCGAACTCATAAAAGCCTGTGCCTGTTCTTTTTCTTCCGGACTGAGAGAAGGATCATCAATTTCCATTTGATTGGATATACTCATACGATATGAAACCAGCATTGACCCGACAGGTCGATAATCCAGAAATTCTACATCGGTAATGGTGTTCATGGTCACCGGTTTCCCATCTTCTATGCTGGTTGTCTTCATAAAATTCTGTGATCTGAGCGGGACATAATCCTTCTTGTCAATCCAATAAATACTCTGCATTTCCAATGTAGAATCTTCAGGCATATCAGAACCCACCATATCCTCCATTCCCATCATCCATATTGCATCATCCAGCTGAAGCTTATAAGCATCTTTTCCATCTACTTTCTCTTCTCCCAGGTATTTGGTTTTGCCTGGATCAAAAATTTTCCAAACCTGCAGAGGGTCAATTCCGCCTGCTTCTTGTTTCACTTCACCACTGGCAGGATCGATCGACCAGGTGTACTCACCATCATAAATTGTAACAGTGTCCATACCCATCACGCTGGTCTCAGAACGTGACTTAAAAACTTCCTGATTATTGACCCTGGCTTTCTTTTGATAGGTAGTAGACTCGATATCAAAAAATCCGCTTTTCATTTCCTGGACAATAGTAATATCCTCAATTCCACTCATCTGCCTCTGGTAACTCTTTTCCATTTGATCAATAATGGCATTGATGTTGACAGCAGCTATGCTAAATAAGTTAAATGACAAAAAAATATAAACTAAAACAACAAAAACAAAGGCGTATCTATTTTTCACTATTATATCCCCTTTCGTTACATGTTTCATATTCAATTTAATTATACCATATAAGCTTCCCCGAATAATCAAAATAATTTATTTTCCCGTAAAAAATCAATAAAATCATTTTTGTTTAGATTTAGTAAACACTTTTCTTTTTTATTTAATAAGATATTTTATTTATAAGATCTTTGACCGAAAATTGCAGTTCCAATTCTTACCATATTAGCTCCTTCTTCAATTGCTACATGATAAGAATTTGTCATACCCATTGAAAGGTGTTTCATCTGCATGCGTTCCAAGTTTAATTTTGCCAACCTATCGAAAAGGTTTTTTGTTCTTCGGAAGAAAGGCCGGGGTTTTTCAGGATCATCAAAGCGTGGACCCATAGTCATTAGCCCTTCTAAGCGTATATGCGAAAGATGGGAAATATCCCTAACCAATCTTTCCATATAATCTTCAAAATTTTCATGTTCCTGAGGTTGTATTCCATCTTTTGAAAATTCACTTCCAATATTGATTTCCAATAAAATTGAAACGTATTTCTTGCCCGCTTTTTCAACTCTCTTATCAATATCTTGAGCCAGCTTTAAAGAGTCAACGGTTTGGAGTAAATCAAAAATTGGAAGGGCTTTATTAATCTTATTTTTCTGCAAATGTCCAATCATATGCCAATTAACTTTTTTTACAATTACTGGATCCAGAGAGCAAACCATTTCTTCAGCTTCCTGAATATAGTTTTCACCAATATCGGTAACCCCTGCCTCTATCAATTCTCTAACCTCTGCCGGGGTTCTCGTCTTGGCAGCAGCAATAATCTTTACATTGGCCGGAATTTCTGATCTTAACTTGTGGTAATTTTCACGAATAGCCATTGAGATAACCTATACACCTCCTACCATCCAATTGTAATGATAAACTTCTCTTCTATTATTACCCATTTTTAAGCCATTTTCAAGGATTTCTAAATAAGAATTTATTTAATTTATAATTCTAACCTTAAATAACTTGTGAATATAAAAATACTCATCAATATAGCAGTTTGATGCAGACTGATAAAGACATTGAGTTTACTTAACAAGGAGCAAATCCTCAGCTATCCTGCCTCTGTGGATAACCTAACACCTCATGAACAATATTGCCCAGCCTCTTCCGTTCTTTTTTGATAAATTTCTTTTTCTTAACAGATGCACCGGTGGGCACTTCTTTTAGGTCTTTTCTAATACCATGTTTTCTTTCGAATGCTATGTTATTTTTAGAATGTATTATGTCCGTTTGCTCAACCTCTATTTGAGCTATTTCCCGTTTCTCTTCAACTCTTATTCTTTGGTCAAAAGAGGTTCCTTCGATTAAACGTCTGAACAATGCCGGATTAGGATAATATGAATTCCTCACTGGAATACCATTTTCTGCCAAAAGTGTTTCCTCTGCTTCAGACCTATTCTGGTATTGATCAAAATCTACTGATTCTTCTTCTTTTTTAAAATGACTTATCTTTTTTTTGTTAAATAAATTCATTTATCAACTCCATTAAAATCTTATCAAATAAAATAAAAGTCGGTAACCTGGCAGTCCTGACTATACGTTTTAGACCCATGGCTTTGCGCCCTATCCTTTCGGATAGTTTGCCCTTATCAACTTTTTATAAAATTAGAATGGTTCTCTATAATGGTGCTAAAGTGAAATATCTTCCTATTTATTATATTCCCTATTTTATCTTTTTTATACCAAAAAATAAATATTTTTTCAGTTTTACAAATTATAGGGCAGATTTATAGTGATACCCATGCTCTGAAAGTTTATTGCTCGTATTAAGTCAAACTTAACATAAAATAGGAATGAAATATTGCCATGACTAAAAAATAAACAAATATTCCGCTAAATCAAAAAACTATCTAAAGATATTAATAGTGAATTTTTCAGGGTAATTTTTTAGCCTGTTCACTCCATTTTATCACTTCCTTTAGTACAGGTACTCTCCTAACCAGCTTCTTTTCCTCCTTTACTTCTTTCATTTTTATGGTACAAACCTACCTGGATTCCCATAAAAGCGAGGCACTTATACCAAAAATATCGCTTTTTTTGGGTTTAATGCTCACTGTTTCAATCTTGTACTTATCAATATCAAATTGATCTGACATATCTTCAATGTTTTGTTTCAGATCCTCTTCTAATTCCTGAATATCTTCGGTATGCTTTGCGATCTTCTTCTTGACCAGATCAACATCCTTTTTTTCCTTTAAAATTCTGCTGGCTCTTCTTAAGCCGGTTACCCCGGTATTTAAGGTTCCAATTGTCGTTCTTCCCAACAAGGCACCAAGTACGCTTGATCCCAGAGATAAGGCACTTTGGGTAGTGGATGCCTTAACATCTGCCTCTTCTTTTTCTAACTTTTCCAGCAGTTTAGTATAATTCTTCTCTAATTTTTCTTCTTTTTTGGCATATTTTTCTGTTAACTTCTCAACCGCTTTATCCTTCTCCTCCCTTATAAAATCTAACATCCGGGATTTAAAATCAGACAATTCTTCTCCCGGTTCGGATAAAAGCTTCAACTCTTTACAGTTGTAAAGTTCGACTCTCCTGGTATCATAAAGATAATTCTTAAATTTACTTTCAATATCCTTCATATCTTTTATTTTTTCTAAAAAAGTCGGCAGCAAAGCAAAGCTAGCCTGTGCAAGAGGTTTACTATCATAAAGACTGATATCTTCGCCATTAGCTAAAGCATCATGAAAAACAATTTCAGTAGTATCTTTGTTAACGGGTAATTTAAAGGATATTTCCTCTTTCTGGTCTATCTTTTTGGACTGATTGTAAAACCTAACTTTCCCTTTCAAAAGTATTTTGGGTTCATAAATAACCTTTTCACTGAAGGGAGGATGGCTCAGAAAATGTTGTTTAATTTTATCTGAAATAAAGGGAATCATTTCAGTTACTTCTGAAGTCTTGCCTTCTTGCTGAAATTGAATTTCACTTTCATCATCTTTTTTAGCAATGAATAACTCTTTTTTAATTTCCATTAATTTTTTAATCTCAGAATTTGAAAGAGGACCTCGTAAATAAGATAATACCCATCTTGTTTGTAAAAGGGGAAGAGAATCAAGATGTGCGCTTTTTAAAAGAAATGTACGCTTTTTCATATTGGCAAGCAAGGATTCAATTTCACTTTTTTCTAAAGCATTTTCAGTGTTTTTGATAAGGCCATCCACCACTCGATCCCTATCCTGTCTAGTCTGAAGCCTGCCTAAAAACCAGCTACCTATATTGGAAAGCCCTTTGTAATCAAGATCAATAGGATTCTGGGTTGCCAAAACCACCCCAACGCCATAAGCTCTAGCCTGTTTTAAAAGAATTAACATGGGTTTTTTGGATGGCGGACTTGAAGTTGCAGGGAAAAAACCAAATATCTCATCCATATAAAGCAGGGTTCTCAGAGAAGGTGTTCCCTTTTGTTGTCTCATCCAACTGATATATTTATTTAAAAAAAGCGTGACGAAAAACATGCGTTGAGTATTATCCAGGTGAGCGATAGAAAGAATGCTGACTTTAGGCTTTCCCTCACTGGTATATAGAAGTTTTTGAATATCCAATTTCTCTCCCTCTAACCACATTGAAAATCCTGGACTTGACAGGATATTATTTAAGAGCATAGCCAGTTCAAATCTTTCCTTCTGGGGATAAAAATTGTCTAAACTTAAAACTCCGACTTTTTCAAAAGGTGGATTGGTAATATAACCAATTAATTCTTCTAAGGAAATATTGATATTCTTTTTCCAGAAATAAGAAAAGATTGCTGCTAGCAGTATATATTCTTTGCTGGTTAAGGCATCGGCTTTGATATTAACCAATGACAGAATACCTATTGTCGTGGAATTAACGATAGATGAATAGGTGTCCGGATCATCCATAACATCCTGGGAAGGAACGTCAAAACTGCTTAAAACCGATAGTGGAATGCCTGCTGAACTTCCCGGAGTATAAATGGCAAAATCTGCACTCTCCCTGTAAAGTGAAATCCTATCTTTATCCTGCTGAAAAGTTTGTATTCCTTCTTCCCAATTTCTTGCTGTTTCCTCCGCAAAAACACCGATTTCCATCCCTTTGCTTTCTGCCTCAGCCGGATCAATCCATTCTTTAAAATCTTCCGCTTTCAGGTCGGGAAAAGCAAGAAGAAGGTTTCCCATATCTCCCTTGGGATCAATTATTATAGAGGGAATCTTATCAATGGTTGCCTCCTCAATCATGGCAATACCCAAACCTGTTTTCCCACTACCAGTCATTCCAATGATCGCCGCATGGGTGGTAAAGTCTTTAGATTTATAGAGAAAAAAATTATCAGTCATTTTAAAGGTTTTAGGTTCTACTTCTTTCCCTAGATAAAATAAACCTAACTTCTCATATAAAGAAATATTATTATCCATTTTCATTCCCTCGTTATTTTAAAAAATATATTATAATTTACCTTAATATCAGTGAATACTAAAATGATTTATTGGTTAACCAGCAAAGCTTATACTCTACTTGCGCCTTCCAAAAAAATTCATTATTTCATCTAAAATACTTCCGTTTTTATTGGTATCTAATAATTTTGTTGCCATGGAAAAAAGGCTTCCCCCGCCAGCCTGTTGCAAGTTTTGTGATAATGAAGAGGTTAAATTGGATATACCGTTGGCATCCAAATTCTGTTCTTTTTTCTGATTTCCCAATGCTCCCAATAATAGTGGAGCAATTTTTGCCAATATAGAGCCCACCTGATCTTGCTTTAAACCTGTAGTTTTGGACAGATTACTTTGCACATCCTTGTTTTTATTGGCAAATATGTGCTGTAATATTTTTGAACCATCTTCAGTGTCAACATTCTGTAAAAAATCAACCAGGTCATCAACCTTATCATCCTTATGTTGTTCCAGCGCATTTGCCAAATCTTGTGCACCCTGTGATGTATTACTATTGCGATTCAATGCCTCCATGAGCATGGGAATCCCAAGTTGCACAGTTTTCTCTACTTTTTCGGGGTCTACATTTACTGATTGATTCAGTTGTTTAAAAGCCGGATTTTTACCGGAAAGACTTGTTAACATTTCTAAAATATCCATTATAAATTACCCCCCTAATAATAGATACATTTGTTTAATTATAACAGTTAGCTGAAGTAATTTATAGTAAATTTTGGGAATAGGAAGAAAGAAAAGAATGACCCAAAAAGTTATTAACATGAATACACCATTATTCATGATTGAAGATTAAGGTTATTTATACTATAATCAAACATAATAAAAATTAAAAATACTCCGGCTTTTACTTTATTTCTGACCAATTTTAAAGATATTTATTGTTACTTAGTTATAAAATTTAAAAATATGAAGGATTATAAAAATGGCCTATCTGTTGGGATATGATATAGGAAGTTCTTTCATAAAAGCCAGTCTGATTGATTCTGGTACCGGACAGCTCGTCGCTACCGCTACCTCTCCTGAAAAGGAACTTCAAATCCATGCACCTCAGTCCGGATGGGCTGAGCAGGACCCTGAAATATGGTGGAAGCATGTTAAATTATCAACAACCCGGATTCTATCCCGAGTATCAATTGATACTTCAGAAATCAAAGCAATTGGCCTTTCCTATCAAATGCATGGACTGGTACTGGTCAATAATAAATTTGAGGTAATACGGCCAGCCATTATCTGGAGTGACAGTCGGGCTGTCAATATAGGCCAACAAGCATTTTCCTCTATTGGCCAGAAAATTTGCCTATCTACATTGCTCAATTCACCGGGAAATTTTACAGCATCCAAACTAAAATGGGTTATGCTGAACGAACCGGAAAACTATCAAAAGACTTTTAAGGCAATGCTGCCCGGTGATTATATTGCCATGAAGATGACCGGAATAATAAGCACCACTCCATCCGGCCTATCAGAAGGAATTATGTGGGATTTTTTACATAACAAACTCGCCAACATAGTTCTTGATTATTATGGCATCTCCCCGGAAATCATTCCTGATATCGTTCCTACTTTTTCGGTGCAGGGAGAGCTCACCTCACAAGCAGCACAAGAGCTGGGACTAAGAAAGGGTACTAAAGTATCTTACCGTGCCGGGGATCAACCCAATAACGCCCTTTCTCTTAATGTACTTCATTTGGGAGGAGCAGCTACAACTGCGGGTACCTCTGGGGTAATCTATGGGGTTATTGACCAACCTGCTTATGATCCCAAATCCCGAGTGAATACTTTTATTCATGTCAATCACAATCAACACAATCCCAGTTATGGTGTTCTCCTCTGTATCAATGGCTGCGGTATTCTATACAGCTGGCTGAAAAATAAAATCTTTTCTATTGGATCAGATAACCTAACTTATAAGCAAATGGATAGACTTTCCTCCCAATCTCCCCCCGGATCAGAAGGATTATTGATTTTTCCTTTTGGTAACGGAGCAGAAAGAACATTGGAAAATCAGAATATCGGGGGCACCATTCAAAATTTAGATTTCAATATACATGATCAAAAACATCTGTTAAGAGCCGCTCAGGAAGGCATTGTCTTTGCCTTAAATTATGGCCTTGATATTATGAAGAGCATGGGTCTGGATATATCAACCGTTAAAGCCGGAAAGGTAAATCAATTTTCAAGCTCGCTTTTTCGAGAAATATTCTCTACAGTAACCGGGACAAAACTGGAATTATATGAAACAGACGGCTCCCAGGGAGCTGCCCGAGGAGCCGGATTGGGAATCGGGATATATCAGACATTTGATGATGCCTTTGTAGGGCTTAAAGCCCACAGTATTACCTATCCCGATAAATCTATTTACAATTTTTATCAGGATATCTATCATAAGTGGCTTTCTCTTTTGAAAAACAATTTATCTAAGAGTTAAAAATGTAGAATCTTCACCCACCTATCTAATATATTTCTTTGCGCTTATGATTCCTATCATTATGATTCCTATCATTCCCATTTGCTCATTTTTGTGCTAAAATGAATGTGGATTCTATGATTGAAATCTATTATAAAATAATAACGTTAAAATAAAAATCTGGAGGAAATCATTGAAAAATTTAAAAAATACCTTAAATTACCTTTTTTTAGTAATTCTACTTTTATTAATTACTTTTATAGGCAGTCAATCACTGGCTGCGGAAGAATCAACAGAAATTTTAATTACGTCCATAGGCCAGAGCGCGGATGCCAGAATGATTAACGTATTGGCAACCAGGCATGAAATAGCAACAGTATATGAGCAAATTGCTCCGCCTGAAATCATCAAAGACTTTAAAATTGTCATTGCTGTGGTTGGCGGAAGCTCCAAGGGTCTGGGAGCAGCAGGCATTGATCAAGATGATGAAATAGCCAGAACAAAGGAACTATTACAGGAAATCAAAAATAGAGAAGTGAATCTACTGGTAATGCATGTCGGGGGTGAAGCCAGAAGAGGTGTCTTATCAGATGCCTTCTTAAATGAAGTTGTTCCCTATGCCGATCACCTGATTATAGTTGAATCCGGCAATATGGATGACTACTTCACCAATATGAGTAAAGAAAAAGAAATATCTTTGGAAATCGTTGATAAAATTGTCGATACCGGTGAACTGGTAAAAGCCTACATTGAAGAGCAATTAGCTCAGTAAAATAGAAACTAATAAAATAATTAATTAAATAAAAGGCGTGTGACTATGTTATATTACACGCCTTTTATTTATTCCAATGACAACAAATATTCCCCATAACCGTTTTCCAGTAATTCCTGGTAGCCCGGTTCACCATGATATTCAACCGTTTTTTCAGGAAATAGAAAATTTAAATTATTTACCAAGCTTCTGATAGCTGCAATATGTCTTCCGACTCTTTCTTCAATAGGATGGCCATTTTCATCATATGGCACATACAGCCTTCCTAATTCTGCTGCCTTGACATACATTGTATCCTGTCCCGTTAAAACCAGATTTTCATCAGTTCTGCCTCTCAATCGGCCCTGACTGGCATTAGCGGACTCCATCAGTATAGCCAATGTATCACTGTAATCTCCCCATTCCCTATGCGTTAATCCTCGAAATGAAGGCGGGGAAATCTCCAAATTATAGTTCAAATTTTCCATCTGTAAATCCAGGATAGCCATACTGGCCATATCAGCAGCATTCTCATGGGCTACTATGGCATTAATCACCGGATATTCTGGAGAAGCTTCATGTAAATCAATGGATAAATCACACTCCTCTTGGCGAATGAATTCCATAACTCCATAACATATTTTTTCGGTATAATTTCCCTCAGGATCTCCCGGATAGCCCCGGTTTAAATTACGGGTATCGGAACCTGAAAGCGATTGTCCAAACTGATTGATGTAAATATCCGGGTCCGGCCATTGATGAATAGGATTGGTTGCCCTAGAACCATACCTGAATTTTCTTACACCCGATGGAGTATTAAAATGTATATATCGTGGTGAGGCTTCTTGGGGATCGTTATGTGAAAATGCACTAAGATTAGCTTGAGGTATAACAATCATTCTTCCCTCTGTAACAATTACATTCTCAATTAATAAAACGGCGGCCAACATAGAAGCCGGTTCATTGGGATGGGTCCCTCCTAATACAAAAACAGTTCCTCCCGGATTATCACTTTCTAAAAAATAAACTGGGGTATCGCTGTACTCCCCCTTTAACTCAGGAAAGTAATCACTTAAGACTGCTATTCCGGTTACCCCGGGACCTGGCACAATCATGTCAGGATTCCATTGGTCAATAAATTCCATGGCAGAAACAGCGGAAATAATTATGGCAAAAACTAATAATCCGATAGCAATTTTATGATTCTTCTTCATTTAGGTACCCCTTTTTTGTCAAAATTATTTTTTACAAAGACAATTATTTAATCATTAGCAATCTCAGAATAAATGGAACAATAACGATTGAGCTGGTAAGTTGGTTCCAGGCATCATCTTCTTTAAACATATCTCGAATTACCAATATAGTGATAAACACAATTATCAGACGATAAATGAAAGTAAGCATATTCCCTTCCTTCCCTATTTCCTCGTACCTATACCTATAATAGTATATTGGCAATGGAATTAGCAAAAATGATGATAATAATACACCAAACTGCAGTTAAAATTGTCGGTAAGATACAATACTTCAAAACCTTAAAATAATTTTTCTCACCAACCACTTGGGCTGCAAATATGCCTGCTAACGCCGTAGGTGGCATTAGATCTCCCAATGCTGCTAACTGAGAAAGAGCTGATACGGTAACAACCGGGCTACTTTCCAACAAAGCCAGGGCAAAGGGTACCCCCAAAACAGAAGCCGAACCATAGGCTGAAACCGCACCAAAAAGCGGCATACTGATAGCGATACCTGTATATAACAAATATTTTGGCAAACTTAAGCAATTAATGACAATATAGCCTCGTACACCGGTAAGGGTCATGATTTGAATAAACATGCCAACCCCGACTAAAATACCCAAAACCGGCAAAGCATCGTGAATCGCTTCCTGGGATATTTTTATAAAGTTAAACTTTTTACCTGAAAAAATCCCAACAATAGCAGCAATTAAAAAATAGACCGGCATACCTAAAGTAGGAAATAATTTTGGGACAAAAGTCTCTCTTAACATAAGCACAAACAAAATAATAATCGGTAAAAATAAACGCGCCCCGAACTCCGAAAGGTAAGAAGCAGGTAAAGTATCTCTTATTTTTCCATAGTTAAATACTTTCAGGTATTTTCCGCCTAAAAAAAGGCTGGTAATAATAATCAAAGGTACGGTAATCAACAATAAAGGCATGGTAAATCCAGAATAAGGTAAATCAATCCCTCCCCCAATAATTAATGCATTAATATTAATTGGCGGAGCCGCCTCACCAAAGACCGCCGCCATGGCAACAACAGCAGCCGTTATCTCTTTAGGAAACCCCATATAAATCAATACTGGGGAAACCAGTACACCGGCCGTTAATACCGCAGCAGTCGAAGAACCGGTAATCATTCCCGGGAATACAACAATAAAAGATAATCCCACAATCAATAAAGCAGGTTTTGAATAATACTTTTCAATTAACCATCGGGTTATAGTATCCATCATTCCGTTGTATTGAACGACTTTCATAAAGATCATAGCCGTAGCAATAACCAAGATAGTATTAAGATAGTTAAATCCTCCTTCTACAAGGTGACGTATAGGTATTCCGAAACCTGCCACCAAACAACCGGAAATGGCGGATATAGCCATAGCAATACCAACCGGCAACTTAAATTTAAAGCAACTTATTGCAAAGACACCTACCATTACCAGAAAATAGAGTAATTCAATGCTCAGCAATGTATTCCCTCCTTATTCTACAAGGATGTCAAGTGGTCTGGGAGGGGTCAGGTCTTCACATTTGACATTTCATTAAGACAATGTCAAATGTGAAGACCTGACCCCTGAACTACTGAACTATTTGTATATTATTTGGTTAGTAACCAACTGCTACTCCGTCACGACGTGAATCACCACCGCCAAAGAGAACGCCATTTTTCAGCATAATCCCTTGAGCACCACCAAAGTAAAGGTCATGTGCTCCTCTGACAGTTACTTCATTACCAATCATTTGAAGAGCTTCAATTGTTAAAACGGGAATTCGGCTCTCCACATAGATGGGCATTGCCTTTCCTGCAGAAGAATAACAATGCATACGGGGCGCCTCAATGGCTTCATCCATGCTCATACCAAAATCAATTACATTGGATATAATCTGAGTCATAGCTGTAAAGATTCTGGTTCCGCCGGGAGTGCCTAAAATCATGAAAGGTTCTCCGTCCTTTTCAACGATGGTCGGTGACATGCTGGACAAAGGAGTCTTACCTGGTTCGGGAGCATTTGGAGATTCCGGATTTGTTGAAAAATCATCCATTTCGTTATTCATGATAATGCCTACATCAGGAACAATGACACCTGAACCAAAGAAATAATTGATGGTCTGGGTTAAAGCAACTGCATTGCCTTCGGCATCGATGACCGATATATGGCTGGTGCTTTGATGTTCATATCCGGCAGGTTCCCCGGCAGGAACTTCCATTTTTGGCTCTTTGATAACAATCTGATCTGCCAGATATTTGGCATATTCTTTAGATGTAAGCCCCTTTAAGGGAATGTCAGTTGCAAATGCAGGGTCTGCCATATATTTTGCCCTATCAGCAAAGGCCATTTTCATTGCTTCAGCCATTACTGAAATATGAGTTG
>CAYSAA010000076.1:0-1932 GCA_964428905.1 uncultured Atribacterota bacterium | reverse complement strand
CTTAACCAATCTGCTAATAAATTGATACCAAATACAATTAATATTAATGCAATCCCTGGGAAAACCACAAGCCACCATTTACCAGCATAAATATAATTTTTCCCTATAGACACCATCATTCCAAGAGAAGGTTTATTTATTGGAACCCCTACACCAAGAAAACTTAATGTGGCCTCCAGCATGACTGCAGCTCCAAAATCAACAGCAGCAACTACTAATATGGGGGGTATAGCATTTGGAAGAATATATTTTATCATTATTCTTAAATCATTAGCTCCAATTGCCCTTGCAGCACTAATATAATCTTCTTCCTTTACACCAAGAACAGACCCTCTCATTGTTCTTGCATATCTTACCCAATCAGTAATAACAATGGCTAAAATCACCGTACCTACACCATGGCTTTTTAAAACTCCTAAAAATAGCATAGCTATCAATGTAGTAGAAAATGAAAAAATAGCATCTGCTAATCTCATTGTTACGGTTTCTAATAAACCTCTATAAAACCCTGATAAAACACCAATAGTCACACCTATGAATCCAGCAATTAGGATGACACTAAAACCAACAGTGAAGGATGTTCGACAACCATAAAGTATAGTACTAAATATATCTCTCCCCTGATCATCGGTACCTAAAATAAAGGGAGCTTTCCCTCCTTCCATCCAAATCGGTGGTACAAGAGAGTCTGCCAAGTAAAGGCTTTCCATATCATATGGATTTTGTGGAGCAATGGCCGGAGCAAAAATAGCTCCTATTAGCATGATTATCAGTATTAGAGAACCTGTAACTGCCGATATATCTTTAATATAATGGTTAAATCTTTTTGATTTTAAAATTCTAAAAATGGTTATCCCCTTATTCATATCTTATTTTAGGATTGATATATCCATATAAAATATCCACAACAAGGTTTACAAAGAGAATAATAATTGAAGTAACCATTACATAGGCAACGATTACCGGATGGTCTGTCTCATAAACAGCAGTTAGCAATAAATTTCCTGTCCCAGGCCATTGGAATATACTCTCTGTGACGATAGAAAACGCAATTAATTCCCCAAATTGCAAACCTGCCATTGTTATAACTGGTATAAGTGCATTTCTTAATGCATGCTTAAATATCACCATTTTGGAAGGTAAACCTTTTGCCCAGGCTGTTCTTATATAATCTTCTCTTAATACTTCTAACATTCCTCCTCTAGTTAATCGGAGGAGTACTGCAAGTTGATACATGCCCAGGGTAAAAGCCGGGAGAATTAGGTGACGTAAACCTCCTATTGTAAAAAATCCTGTCCGCCATCCATCTGTAATTTTTATTACTTCACCCCTCCCAAAGGTAGGTAAAACTCCCAAGTAAACTGCAAAAATCATAATAAGTAATATTCCAATTAAAAATGTAGGGAGAGAAATACCAAGAAGTGAGCCAGTCATAATCACCCTACTAATAAAATTTCGAGGATTCAGAGATACTAACACCCCAAGACCAATTCCAAATAAAAGAGCTATACACATGGCACTCATAGCAAGTTCAATGCTTGCTGGTAACCTTTCCAATATAAGTTCAAGAACAGGGGTTTGAGACACATATGATAATCCAAAATCACCTTTAAAAGCATTTTTCAAAAAGACAATATATTGAACGTAAAACGGCTTATCCAAACCCATATTAACCCTGACTGCTTCTTGCTGTGCCTTGGTAGCATACCTGCCAGCTAAAGTAAGCACAGGGTCTCCAAAAAATTGGAAGATTATAAAACATAAAAAAGAAACAACAAGCAAGACTATAATTCCCTGGGTTAATCTCCTAAAAATGCATTTGTACATAACAAACTAAAAATAGTTGGGGCAAAACCTTATTTCAATTTTTTGCCCCAACTATTTTTTACCTTTCTACTCGTTAATTGAAATTTCTCTGAATAGTATCCAAGT
>CAYSAA010000075.1:0-1803 GCA_964428905.1 uncultured Atribacterota bacterium | reverse complement strand
CGATTTACTTAAGGATAGCAATGCAGCTTTCTGTATCTTCGATCTAGCCGGTGTATTATCCCCCATTATTTCAACAGCTGATTTTATATATATTCGCTTACATGGCCCCTATGATGCTTATCAAGGTTTATATTCCGAAGAAGCGTTGCAAAAATGGGCAGGAAAAATAGAAGGTTGGACTAATAGAGGGAAAGAGGTTTATTGCTATTTTGACAATGACCAAATGGCATTTGCTGTAAAGAATGCATTGCGCTTAAAACAAATATTGAAAGATTGTCTTAAAAAGAAATAAATCTATATTTAAGATTATCTGAAATATTTGTTTAAATAGGAGGTGTATAAAATGGATTTCAAGGCTCTTTCTAAAAAAATTGGAGACAATCTGAAGACAGTTCCCTCAATATGGAATTCCCAATCAGCAGTATTGGAACTTTCGGCAGAATGTTATCCAATGTGGGAGCAAAGCGAATGGCTGGATTTTTATTTTAATTATTTATGTGAAAAGCATTTACCCAATGTTATTCCAATTAATGAAAAGGTTTGTGGAACGACTTTTTTTGATGGCATTAAAGATTTTATACCTGATTTTAAGGAAAGTATTGCAGGAAAAACTAAAAATGGGAAAGCAGAACAAAAAGAATCGAATATTTACAGTAGAGATTTTGATATTGCCTATAAAAATTATCAGCATTGGCGACAGATGGAATGGGTAGAGAGTTACTTTAACTATTTATGTGAAAAGAAGCTTTCCGGGTTTATGAAAATACCAGGTCCGAGTTTTCATAAGTTTAGTTTTAATGCCTTGCTTGAAATTCCCTGGATTTTTAAATCATATATTGAAAATACTGGTAATAAGAAAATAATATTAGCAGATACCGACCTGATAACTCAGGGAATAATTAAATTTAAAAAGATTGGCTTTATTCTGGCAAGTGGCGCTGTTGAGTATACCAGGAAAGAGATTACCGGAAATAAAATTAATGGTAAAGTTGAGAATAATCAAGATGAGTTGATAATGGAAAAAGAGATACGACAACATTCAGTTTTCCGGTTAAAGCACATTCAGTTTATTCCATTTTCGTTTGAACAAATACAGAAGTGCGAAACATTTCAGCCGGGGGGATTTAAAAACAAAGAGCATTTACGGGAAAAGGTATTACTGAATGTGTCTGATGCCAAAAATAGAAGTCAATTTTCACTTGATTTTTCTGAATGAAATTAAGAGTAGGGAGGTTGTAGTTAATCGTTAAGGAAAAAGAAGAACTTCTTTTGTTGTACTGATATTTTTATCTCTGATTTGTTTTGCAATTTCCTATGTGGTGTTCATGCGGCAGGAGATTCGTTCTACCTAAAAAATAATGTTGTAAGGGACAATTGAAGAGGTAAAAGATTAAATTAGTAGAACGTTACCCCTTCAATTCTCCCTTTTTTGTACTTTAGAAAAAATACATCCACAGTAATTTTGTCGGTATAAATTATATTGTTTAGATAAAACAATAGAACGCTTAAAGCCATCTCTTTTTTTAAAATCACTGAACAGATAATGTAATTGATATTTGTTTGCAATTTCATTGCCAATCTGGTTTATTGCTTTCGCATTTTTATGGGGGCTGATGGTCAGGGTAGTGGTGAAATAGGGTATTTTTAATTCTCGGGCCTTTTGTGCTGTTTTCTCCAGGCGTAGATTAAAACATTTCAAACACCTTTTACCACCCTCAGGCTCATTCTCTAATCCTTTGACTTCTTTAAAAAAAATCTCAGGTTCGTATTTGCCTTCAATAAAATTTATTTTATTTCCTACTG
>CAYSAA010000074.1:0-7949 GCA_964428905.1 uncultured Atribacterota bacterium | reverse complement strand
CCTTTTCCCCTCTAAAATTGACACCGTTAGAAGGGGTAGCTCACTAGGTGACTACCCCACGTTAGATCAAAGCATCTGGCTGGGTGCTATTCTGTTATCAAAGATCAAAGGCCCCTTTCAGAGAACCGGGACAGGTTCTCCCCAGAGAAGGGGCAAGTAAGATAGTAACAGAGTTAGGGGGTGTTGTCAAGATAAAAATAAATATTTTATTTTCCCATTTCCAAAAAATATTGATGTATTCTTAAATCATCTCCCAACTCCGGGTGAAATGACGAAACTAAAATATTTCCCTCCCGAGCTAGCACAATATTTTGACTGAATACACATAATGTCTGTACATTTTGTCCAGTTTTAGTAATATAAGGTGCCCGAATAAAGATTCCTTGGAATAAAGGTGGAGTAAATCCTTTTATTTCTAAATCTGCTTCAAAACTGTTAATTTGCCTTCCAAAGGCATTTCTTTTAACAAAAATATCAATTAGACCTAAAACAGCTTGTTTCTGTTCCTCAACTTGTTTGGCCAGTAGAATCATACCCGCACAGGTACCAAAAATAGGAAGACCTGAACGACTATACAGTTCAATGATTTTTTGGTCCAGCTGATACCTGGCAAGCAATTTGCTAATGGTAGTACTTTCCCCACCTGGAATGATTAATCGTTGAATTTGGTTTAAATGTGCTACGGTTTTTACGGGAATTGCCTGGTGACCACATTGTGTAATCATTCTAATGTGTTCCAAAACGGATCCCTGTAAAGCTAAAACCCCTACTTTCAACTCTTATTCTCCTTATCTTGCATTTTATAAATCAGGAATTATTTTTATTTTATTGTAAATGTAAGGCTTAAAAACTTACCAACCTCTTACTTGCATCTTTTCTGCCTCAGGTATTTCATCAATGGCAATACCCTTCATTGCCTCTCCTAATCCCTCTGAAACATCGGCAATCACTTTGGGATCATTATAATGAGTTGTAGCTTCCACGATCGCTTTTGCCCTTTGTTCAGGGTTATCCGATTTGAATATACCTGAACCTACAAAGACACCATCACATCCTAGTTGCATCATCAAAGCTGCATCAGCCGGAGTGGCAATACCACCAGCAGCAAAGTTCACTACAATCAATCTACCCAACTTGGCAACTTCCTGAATTAATTCAAATGGGGCACCATATTCCTTTGCTTTTACAATTAACTCCTCTTTGCCTAAACCCTTTAAAGCCCGTATTTCTTCATTCATACAACGCATATGTTTGACTGCTTCAATAATATTTCCGGTCCCTGCCTCACCTTTTGTTCTTATCATCGCTGCCCCTTCAGCTATCCTTCTTAATGCTTCACCAAGGTTTCTAGCACCACATACAAAAGGTACCTTGAAATTATATTTATTAATATGATATTTTTCATCAGCCGGTGTGAGAACTTCACTTTCGTCAATATAGTCCACTTCCAGTGCTTCCAATATTTGCGCCTCCACAAAATGGCCAATTCTGGCTTTTGCCATTACTGGAATAGTCACCGCTTTCATGATTTCCCTTACCCTTTTAGGATCTGCCATCCGGGCAACTCCACCGGTAGCTCGAATATCAGCTGGTACTCGTTCTAGTGCCATAACTGCTACTGCTCCAGCATTTTCAGCAATTTTAGCCTGCTCCGCATTTACCACATCCATAATCACTCCACCTTTAAGCATCTGAGCTAAACCTCTTTTAGTCTTATCAGTAGCTATTTCAACCATTTTTTACTCCCCCTTATATTATGGTAATATAAGTAAAATATTCAAAGATCATTTCTAATCTCATTATAGTATACCTGTAAAGTGTAAAAAATGAGATTAAATATAGAAACAGACTGCTATAGTAAAATCTTACTTATAGCAGTCTAAATAAAGATTCTAATTTATTTTTAGGTAATAGTTAATCTTAATTTGAATTTTCTTATCAAAACAGGCATGGATGTTTTATTTTTCCCCACACAGCTTAAGTAGTTTTTCCCAATTATCATCAATATCTTTTTGAATCTCTTCAACTAATTGTTTATTTTCCGGTCTTAAGGCATCCTTATACCTTCCCTGTGGTTTCATCCACTCAGTCACTGGTTTTCTTTCTTTGGGCTTATAGTTTAATTTCCATTTTCCGTTTTCCACTTCGTACAATGGCCAAAAATTAGTCTGGACAGATAATTTTGCCATTTTTATAGTATCTTCAGACGGAAAACGCCAGCCTCTGGGACAGGGAGATAAAACATTCAGAAAAGCAGGGCCTTTAGTATAAAATGCCTTATGCGCTTTATCAATTAAGTCATTCCAACGCCAGATAGAGGCCTGTGCAACATAAGGTATTTTATGGGCTGCGATAATTCCTGTTAAATCTTTTCTGTATTGCGTTTTACCTGGGATGACTTCACCACAAGGTGTCGTTGTTGTCCAAACACCACGAGGAGTGGCACTAGAACGTTGTATGCCAGTATTCATATACGCTTCATTATCATAACAAACATACACAAAATCATGTCCGCGCTCCAGGGCCCCTGATAAAGACTGTAATCCAATATCATAGGTACCACCATCACCACCAAAAGCGATAAACTTCATCTCCTTATCTATCTTTCCCTGTTTTTTAAGGGACTGGTACATCGCCTCAACTCCACTAATCGTTGCTGCCGCATTTTCAAAGGCATTATGAATAAAAGACGAGCGCCAGCTGGTATAAGGATAAATAGTTGTTGCCACTTCCAGACAACCAGTAGCACATGCCACTACCACCGGGTCATCACAAGCGGATAATATTTGCCTCACAGCAATGGATGCACCACATCCGGCACACAATCGATGACCCGAGCTAAGGATATCTTGTTTTTTAGATAATTCTTTTAATTTTGCCATCTTGTTTCACCTCCTACTCCCTTACTCCAAGATATTGTATTCTTTCCTTGACTTTTCCAGATTTAACAATTTCATCTAACTGGTTATAGACACCGCTAATATCCTTCTGATTAATATCCCTTCCACCTAATCCATAAATGATATTTATATTTTCCGGTATTTTTCCAAACTCCATCATTGCTGATCTAATCTCCGTAAACAAAGGTCCACCAAATGCTCCAAAGGAGTCAGCTCGGTCTAAAATAGCAACTGCCTTGAGATGAGACAATGCTTTGGCAATTTCATGATAAGGAAAAGGCCTGAATACTCTGGGTTTCAAAAGACCAATTTTTCTTCCTTCTTCTCTTAATTCATCAACAACTGTTTTTGCTGTCCCTGCGGTAGAAGATAAAACCACGATAGCAATCTCAGCATCTTCTAATTGATAGGATTCAAATAATCCATATTCACGCCCGGATATTTTTTTAAACTCTTTAGCAACATCCATTATAATCGGTTTCGAATTTTTAATATCCTCAGCCTGCTGACGTTTATGTTCAAAATAGTAATCGTAGAGATCCAAAGGTCCATATGTTACCGGTTTTGAAGCATCTAATAACGGGTAGTTGGACTGATATTCACCAACGAAATCGTGAACAACCTCATCATCCAAAAAATCTACCATTTCAATCCCATGGCTGGTAATAAACCCGTCAAGCATCACCATTACCGGTAATCTAACTTTCATATTTTCAGCAATTCGAATTGCCTGGATTGTATTATCATAGGCTTCCTGGGCGCTTTCAGAGTAGATCTGTATCCATCCTGAATCCCTGGCAGCCATCGTATCACTGTGGTCACAATGAATATTAATAGGACCTGATAATGCCCGGTTAATAACCGGCATAACAATGGGCAATTTGCTGGAGGCTGCAATATATACAATCTCTAACATCAGTGCCAGTCCGTTAGCTGCAGTAGCAGTCATAACTCTACCCCCAGCAGCAGCCGCACCAACACAGGCACTCATGGCACTATGTTCACTTTCTACGGTTACAAATTCAGTATTAACCAATCCATCTGCAACATATTCCGAAAATTTCTGTACCAATGCTGTTTGCGGGGTAATGGGATAAGCAGCCATAACATCAGGGTTAATCTGCTTAATGGCATAGGCGGTGGCATCATTTCCGGTAATCGCTACCATATTTTTACTCATTTCTTTCCTCCTCTCTCGCTTTTCTCACTCCTGAATTGACTTTCATCCTTCATGGTAATAGCATTGACCGGGCATTCAGCAGCACAAATACCACAACCCTTACAATGATCATAGTCAATTTCTTTAATCTTTCCATCCTTAACAATAATTGCGGAATCCGGACAATAAACCCAACAAATCAAGCAATGGGTACATTTTTCTTCATCTCTGACTGGCCTTAGGGAACGCCAAGAACCAGTTTCATATTTTTCAGAATTCCCAGCCTCAAGAATGAGTCCTCCTTTTGGAATCTCTCTCCATCCTTTTTGTTTAATGGTAGTCATTCGCTTTCCACCTCCTGATATGCTCTTTTTATAGCATTAACATTCCCATCAATAACTTTTTGACCAAATTTGCCGGCAAATTTTTTCTTAATATCATCAATTACATTATCCAATTTCAGCAATTCAGTAGCCTTGATGAGCGCTCCAATCATCGGTGTATTGGGCATTGGACGACCTAATTCTTCTAACGCAATCTTGCTTGCATCAACGGTAAATACTTTTCTACCCTTTAGCTGGAGCTTTTTTCTGATCTGTGCAGGACTTTCACTGGTATTAATAACAATAATACCGTCATCGGTTAATCCTTCGGTAATATCGACCGGTCCAATTAGGGTTGGGTCCAGTACAGCAACCATATCCGGATTGGTTACATGGCAATGAATATTAATAGGCATATCACTTATTCTGGTAAAAGATTGAATAGGTGCGCCCATCCTTTCCGGACCATATTCAGGAAATGCCTGAATATACTTATCCTCAGCAAGTGCTGAAGTCGCTAGTAACTTGGAAGCAGTTACTGCACCCTGACCACCTCGACCGTGCCAGCGTACTTCAATAATTTTTTTCATGAAAAATTCCTCCCATTCACTCATTTAATTTTCGTTTTTAAATATCTGCCTACCCATTAAAGCCTGGGATAATGTTACCTCATCAGCATATTCCAGGTCTCCACCTATAGGTACTCCATAGGCAATTCTGGTTACTTTTATACCTGATGGCTTAACTAATTTCGCAATATAGGAAGCAGTTACCTCTCCCTCAATATTGGGATTCGTAGCAAGAATTACTTCTTTAATTTTTTCACTTTTTAGGCGAATGATAAGATGATTGATGGTCAGATCATCAGGCTCTACACCATCTAAGGGAGAAATTGCTCCCTGTAAAACATGGTATAATCCTTTGAATCCTCCTGTTTTTTCTACCGCCATCAAGTCTCTAGCCGTTTCCACAACACATATTGTATCCCTCTCTCTGGTTTGATCCTGACATATTTCACATATGTTCTGATCGGTAAGGTTATGACAAATTTTACATCGCTTGATCTGTTCTTTGGCAGTAATAATAGATTGTGCTAATATACCTGCTTCCTCTTTGGAAATATTCAGAATATACAACGCCAACCTTTGTGCGGTCTTGGGACCAATGCCAGGTAGTTTTGACAATTCGTCAATTAGCCTGGCTAAAGGTCTTGTATACTGATAGCCCATATTGATAATCCTTTAAAACATTCCTGGCAAATTGATTCCACCGGTTAATTTACTCATTTCTTCATTGACCATCTCTTTAGATTGTCTGATTCCCTCATTTACTGCTGCTAAAACCAAATCTTCTAGCATTTCCTTATCTTCTGCATCAATAATATCCCGCTCAATATGTATTTCTTTGATTTCCTGCTGACCATTAATCACCAGCTCTACCATCCCACCACCGGAAGCAACTTTGATTTCTTTCTGTGCCAGCTCTTGCTTAATAGCTTCCATCTTTTTTTGCATATCCTGGGCTTGTTTCATTAAAAATTTCATATCCATCTCTGCTAACCTCTTTTCTAATCTTCACTTATATTCCCACCAAACAAATCACGAGCTTTTTCCAATATTTCAGTGGTAGACAAGGAATCCTTGTCCATATTTTCTGTCTTTTTCTTGCCCTTACCTAAATCTAAATCATGATCTATGGATTGCTCTATTGCTATTTTACCTTTGTTTCTTTCTAAATTGAAATGGGAACTTACTTCTGTACTATTTTCATCAATAAAGCATTTCAATTTAATTTCAAGTTTAGATTCATCCTCTAATATTCCTTCAACTAACTCTTTGTTCTCCCTTTTTTCCAGGCTTTCCTTATGAAAAAGGGAATCCCGGCGAAAAAATACCATTAGTTGATCATCTTCCAGGTAAATCTTACTGTTAGCCAATAAAAAGGCATAAAGAGAAATTTTTTCATTCTTTATCCTAGACAGAACTTTAGGCCACCATTCATCAAACTGACATTTTCCCTGACCTGTACTTATAGTATAGGTATTATTTTGGGGAAGTTCTTTTTTCTTTATTATATCTCTCTCTGGATACAATTTTCCGGCTTGTCTGACTATTTCCCTTTCTTTGGAAATAGTCTTATCATCAATCTTTTTCTCCTGGTTTTGTGTTTCGACCTGGGTTCCCTTCACAATCAATAATTCCAGCAGTACCCATGGATACTGGTGATTTTTTATCTTGTCCTCAATTTGATTTAATTCTTCGACAATATTGAGTATCTTTTTTAGATCAATTGTCCCAACCAATTCCAATATCTTTCCTGAATCATCTTTCTCAACTAAAGAGCTACTTTGATAGTCTTTACCTAAAATTTTTATAAGTGACAACTGATGGGTATAAACAATCATATCCTGAACAAATTGATGTAGATCAATACCTTCTTTGACCAGCTGATCAACTAATTCAAGTCCTGCTTTGGTGTTTCGGGCAGCAATTGCTTGAATTAATTGTAAAAAAAATCTTTGTGGAATAATTCCTAACATTTCCTTGACGTCTTCATGAGTTACCTGTTCGCCACTATAAGTAATTACCTGATCCAAAATACTTTCCGCATCTCTCAATGAACCGGTAGCACTCTCGGCAATCAAATAAAGAGATGGCGTATCAATATCTAATTTTTCCTCTTCTGTTATCTTCTTCAATTTGCCGACTATTTCATCTACTGATATCCTACGAAAATGAAAACATTGACATCGTGACAAAATCGTCTTGGGAACCTTCTGTGGTGCTGTAGTAGCAAATATAAATAAAACCTGGTTAGGCGGCTCTTCCAGTGTTTTTAACAAGGCATTAAATGCTTCATTGGTAAGCATGTGCACTTCATCAATAATATAAACCTTATATTTACCTTCAGCCGGTGCAAATCCAATTTTACTTCTTAATTCTCTAATTTCGTCTATGCCACGATTAGAAGCACCATCAATTTCCACCACATCCATTGACTGGCCACTATTAATCCGAATACATTGATAACATTTATTACAGGGATGATCGGTTGGCCCTTCCTGGCAATTTAATGCTTTTGCCATAATTCGGGCAGTAGTTGTTTTACCAACACCTCTAGGCCCTGAAAAAATATAAGCATGTGCAATTCGATTCCGCTTAATTGCATTTCTTAAGGTTCGGGTAATATGTTCCTGCCCAATAATATCTTCAAAAAATTGGGGTCTCCATTTTCTATATATTGACTGGTATTGAGCCATTTACGATTACCATCACATTCTTGATACAATTCTTTCTTTGATGATCGTGCCCTGCCTTTGATCCACCCTCCTAAGCGATACTGAAACAGTTAGCTCCAACCAGGTTGACCTACGACACCCAAAGAGTTTTGCTTACCGCTGCTTCCTTCCGGATCTGACGGGATTCGCAATTCTTTGCTGCATAGGGCCCGGCTATCAATGCCACTTATTTCAGTCAGGCCTTAAAAAGATACAACCTCAGGTAGGCATTCGACCCTGCTGTAGCGGATTGCAGGTTCAGGGCACCGCTAACTCCCCGTCTAGCACGA
>CAYSAA010000073.1:0-23140 GCA_964428905.1 uncultured Atribacterota bacterium | reverse complement strand
CTAACCCTCTCCCACCGAGGGGAGAGGGAAGTTTTCGAATATTATTCGAGGGAGAAGGAAATTATTAAACATCCTCCAAGGGGAGAGGGAAGTATGAGGAGAAGATAATTTCCTAAATATTTTCGATTATATTGGACTGAAAACTGAGAAGCGAAAACTGGTTTTATCATTTATCACTTAATTTCCTCCCCCTTGAGGGCAGGATTAACCCTTCTTCTATCTCCTCCCCTTTGAGGGGGGAGGATAAAGGTGGGGGTGAAGGTGACTATACTGATATTGGACGCAATACGCAATACGATTTTAATTATTAACTGTAAACTATAAACCAAAAACTGAAAACCTTTTTTTATTTTAACTCGATACACGATACTGAATACTCGATACTTTTTTATACAAAATATGAACAGGGGAGAAAATGACAAAATATATTTTTGTAACCGGTGGAGTTGTCTCATCAATTGGGAAGGGAATTACAGCTGCTTCTATAGGTAGAATATTAAAAAGCAGAGGATTAAGAGTTTCCATACAAAAACATGACCCATATCTTAACGTAGATGCCGGAACCATGAGTCCATTCCAGCACGGGGAAGCTTTTGTGACTGCAGATGGAGCTGAAACGGATTTAGATCTAGGACATTATGAAAGATTTATTGGTATTAATCTTACCAGAGATAATAGCGTTACTACTGGAAAGATTTACAATTCAGTTATCTCCAAGGAAAGGCACGGAGATTTTTTGGGTAAAACGGTTCAAATAATACCACATATTACTGATGAAATAAAAGCAAGCATTAAACGGTTGAACAAATCCGGGGAAGCAGACCTGGATGTAATTATAGTAGAGATTGGTGGAACCATAGGTGATATTGAAGGATTGCCATTTCTGGAAGCAATCAGGCAATTTAGAAATGATATTGGGAAAGAAAATGTATTATATGTTCATGTATCATTTTTCCCTTACTTAAAAGCAGCAAAAGAGATTAAATCGAAGCCTACACAACATAGCATTAAAGAGCTCCGAGGAATCGGAATTCAACCGGACCTGCTGATTTGTCGCTCGCAATCAAGGTTGACAGAAGCAGTAAAAGATAAAATATCCTTATTTTGCGATATTCCTAAAGATGGTATTATTGAAATAAGGGATGTAGATTCTATTTATGAAGTCCCGATTGTGCTAGAGGAACAAAAATTAGGAGATTTATTGCTTGACAGGTTGAAATTGCCAACTAAAAAACCTGATTTGCAGCAATGGAGAGAGATGGTCTATCGTCTTAAGCACCCGGAAAAGCAAATAACTATCGGTGTTATTGGAAAGTATGTTCGTTTAAAAGATGCTTACATGAGTATTAATGAAGCACTTATTCATGCTGGAAGTTATCATAAGTGCAAAATTGAAATTAGAAGGATAGATTCAGATTTTCTGTTGAAAAATGATATAAAACAATTATTAAAAGGTATTAATGGCATCCTTATTCCTGGCGGTTTTGGAATAAGAGGAATAGAAGGTAAGATCAAGACTGTCCAATATGCACGTGAAAACAAGATACCATTTATGGGCATCTGCCTTGGAATGCAATGTGCTCTGGTGGAAATTGCTCGAAATAAACTGGGTTTAACCAAAGCTAATAGCATGGAATTTGACCCCAAAACCCCTTATCCCATTTTAACGTTGATGGAAAAACAGAAAAAAATTATCGATAAAGGTGGTACTATGCGTTTGGGCAACTATGATTGCAGCCTTAAAGAGGATTCCCGGGCTCATCATATTTATAATAAGAAAAATATAAGTGAAAGACATCGCCACCGTTATGAATTTAATAATGATTTTTTGTCAAAATTTCAACAAAGTGATATAATATTCAGTGGAATAAATTTAGAGAATAATTTAGTTGAAATCTTTGAACTTAAAAATCATCCCTGGTTTGTTGGAATGCAGTTTCATCCTGAATTTAAGTCCAGGCCAAACCGTCCTCATCCCATGTTCGTAAGCTTTATAGGGGCAGCAATAAAAAATGCCAATTATCCTGAAAAGGGTGTATAGTAAAAAGATTAAAATAAGCTAGTTGACAATTTTTCACCTGAAGTTCAAAGTTAGAAGTGCTATTGCTTAAGAAATATTATGGATAAAGGTTAAATAAGAAATAGAAAAAAAGCCTAAAAAGGTAAACCTCTTTTAGAGATTCTTTAAGACACCCGTTATGCGGGCGCGATATTTACTGGAGAAATACATGGATGCTCTGATTCTGGCAGGCGGCAAAGATGCTAACTCATTGGAAAATCATCATAAATTAAACAACAAAGCCTTATTAATGATTAATCATGTTCCTATGATTGAATATGTAGTTAATGCATTGAATCAGGCAAGGGAAATAGAAAACATTGTTGTGGTTGGGCCGCAGTTTGAATTGATGCCTCATATTGGTGAAAAGGTAAGTAAAATAATCGATTCAACTGATTCGATTGTCGAAAATATAAAAATTGGCATTGATTATATGGAGAATAGTCATAGAATTATGGTTTTGACTTCAGATATACCTTTGGTTACCGGTAAAATGATTGATGATTTTATCACAAAATGCCAGGAACACGAAGCTTTTTTATATTATCCCTTTATTTCAAAAGAAATTATCCTGAAGAGATATCCCAATACAATTCGGTCTTATGCTAGTTTGAAAGAAGGTACTTTTTGTGGCGGGAATATGGTTATATTATCCAGCTCGTTGTTTAACCAGAATAAATTACTGTTGGATGAAGTATTTCAAAAACGTAAAGATGTCAAAAAATATGCTACCTTGTTAGGTGTAAAATTCATTGTAAAATATTTATTTAAGTGTCTTTCTATAAAAGAAATTGAAGATAGGGCTGCTAAAATAGTTGGCTACCCGGTAAAGGGTATTATGGTGAGTGATCCGGAAATGATGATTGATTTGGATAAATTAAGTGATTATGAATTAATTTTGCAAGTATTGAATAAATCAAAAAATTCATAATATCTAAATATTAAATATAATAATGAATTGCACACTTATCTGAAGTACAAAAAAATATGCTAGAGCCTATTGTCTTTTTTAAAGGAAGTGATATAATTAATTATAATAATAACTCCAGGGTTATTCTTCATGAATTTTGTCCCACTATATTTCTTTAACAGGTAATATTTGTTTGTTAATATTTTAAGTTTATTGGATTAATATGAAGTACTTTCATTGTTTATCTTGTAGCACCTGAATAATTAAATAAATTTTGGTGATAAAAGTTTTCCCATAAGAATGAGTTAATAGTATAAAATTACTAAAAAAATTATTATATAAGAAAAAACCAGAAATAATTAATTGAAAGATAATATAACTACATAATTTTTGACATTATAAATTACCAAAAGCTCGAGGGGGTTTTAATTTTGGAACTAAATGAATTAAAAGAAATGAAAATTAGCGAATTATGTAAAATTGCTAATGGATATGAGATTAATAATTGTGCCCGCATGAAAAAAAATGACTTAGTTTTTAACATTCTAAAGGCACAAACTGAGAAGAAGGGATATATGTTTTCTGAGGGAATATTGGATATTATGAAAGAGGGATTTGGATTTCTTCGTACAGGGGGATACTTGCCCAGTACTAATGATATCTATATTTCACCATCACAAATCAAAAGATTTAATTTAAGCAATGGTGATGTGGTTTCCGGACAAGTTCGCTATCCCAAAGAGGGAGAACGTTATTTTGCCTTACTAAAAGTTGAAGCAGTAAACCACGAGGACCCCGAGCTTTCTAAAGATCGGATTGATTTCGAAAACCTGACACCGCTTTTCCCTGTTGAGAAATTTTCATTAGAAACCAAACCATATGAATTATCCACCAGGGTTATTGATCTGTTTTCTCCTATCGGAAAAGGGCAAAGAGGTCTTATTGTGTCACCACCAAAGGCAGGTAAGACAATATTATTAGAAAAAATTGCCAATGGAATCACTACAAACCATCCAGAAGTTACCCTGATGATATTACTAATAGATGAAAGGCCAGAAGAAGTTACCGGTATGAAGCGTTCTGTCAATAATGCTGAAGTTATCAGTTCTACTTTTGATCAACCTATTAATCATCATATTAAAGTTGCCGAGATCGTACTGGAGAGGGCTAAGAGACTGGTTGAGCTGAAGCATGATGTAGTGATTTTGCTGGATAGTATTACTAGGTTGGCTAGAGCCTATAATCTTAACATACCAACCAGTGGTAAAACATTATCAGGTGGGTTGGATTCTACTGCACTCTATTATCCAAAGCGTTTCTTTGGAGCTGCCAGAAATGTTGAAGAAGGTGGTAGCTTGACTATACTTGCTACTGCGCTTGTCGAAACCGGTAGTCGCATGGACGATGTTATTTTTGAAGAATTTAAAGGAACAGGGAATATGGAGTTACGTCTTGATCGTGAGATTTCTGACAGCAGGATTTTTCCGGCAATTGACATCAAACGTTCAGGCACCAGAAAAGAAGAGTTATTGTTAGATGCTGAAAAATTGAGTAAAGCCTGGTTAATGAGACGTGCTTTATCTAACCAAAGTACCATTGATGCAATAAGCTTGCTGCTGAATAAGCTAAAAAAGACTAAAAGTAATATTGACTTTCTGAATACCATCAAAGATGAGAATAACAAAAGATAAAAAAGATTAGTATTTATAGAAATTTTGATTTATCAAGTTATATTAAAAGAAATGTCATTAAAAAGAGCGAATAATGTGGTCAGAGTTTTTAGAAAAATAAATTGTCTTTGACGGTTAGAGTCAGTTGTGATATAATTTTTTCGAAATTTCAGGGTATTAATAAGAATGAAGGTGAGATAATATGAAAAAAGGAATTCATCCTAAATACGATAAAGCAACAGTAATTTGTGCTTGTGGGAATACTTTTGAGACACGTTCAACAAAAAAGGAAATTCATGTAGAGGTTTGTTCTGCCTGCCATCCCTTTTTTACCGGGAAACAAAAAATATTTGATTCTGCAGGAAGAGTGGAAAAGTTTAACCGGAGATACAATCTCGAGCAGGAGTCCGATGAAGCAGATGAAGAAAAGAATCAAAAAGAGGAATAAGATAACGGTTAAATTAATAATGAACAATTTTTGAAATACATTTCTAGAATAAATAAAAACAGAGCAAAAGCTCTGTTTTTTATTTAACAATAAAAAAACACTTCTTTGAAAGTGTTTATGGTTATATTATATATAATGATTTCAACAAACTTGCTTAGAGTAAAAATTGATGGAGGAAATCAAGATGCATGAAACCTGTGAAGGTGGAAGTATTGAAGTAATTTGTGGAAGCATGTTCAGTGGGAAAAGCGAAGAACTAATAAGAAGGGTTAGGCGTGTTCAGATTGCTCGGAAAAAGGTAGAAATATTTAAACCAATAATTGATAACCGCTATCATGTCCAGTATATCTACTCTCACAATGGTAGCAAGGTCGAAGCTAACTGTATTGAAAATTCTAAAGAAATCCTAAAAAATATAAACCAGGAAAGTGATGTAATTGCAATTGATGAAGCACAATTTTTTGATGAAGGAATTATTCAAGTATGCCAGTTATTAGCCGATAGAGGGAAGCGAGTTATTATTGCCGGACTTGACCAGGATTTTCGAGGTGAACCTTTCGGGCCTATGCCAAAGTTACTTGCCATTGCCGAATATGTAGATAAACTTCATGCAATATGTATGGTATGTGGCAAACCTGCCACGCGTACCCAACGGTTAGTGAACGGTAAACCGGCAGATTATAATGATCCAACCATACTTATTGGTGCCAAGGAAAGCTATGAAGCAAGATGCCGACAGCATCATCAAGTTACAAATAAAAAAAATGATATAATTTAGAAAAAAAACAAGGAATTCTAATAAATATGAAAGTACGGCTTATAAATTTTTCTAAAAATCCTGAAAAAACGGTAGCCCAAGCAGCAAGGCTCTGTTATTCTTCCAAGAGTATACAAGAAATAGCAGACTCTTTTGATAAGGATAAGCAGACTGAATTAATCGAAAAAATTATCAAGTTAGGTCATTATTCCGTTTTGGAACATATATGTTTTACTTTTGGCATCGAAAATATTTCCAGGACTTGCTCACATCAACTGGTCCGACACCGCATAGCTTCTTTTTCACAAAGAAGTCAACGATATGTTAAAGTTGGGAAGGAACAGCAATATATTATTCCCAAAAAAATACAAGATAATAAAAGTCTGGTGCAAAAATATAAAAACCTTATCACTGAAAACCATAATTTATATCAGGAAATGCTGGAAAAAAACATCCCTGCTGAGGACGCACGTTATATTTTACCGCAAGCTATCGGTACCAGTATTATTTTTACCGCTAATGCAAGAGAATTAATTCATTTTTTTAGATTAAGATGCTGTAATAGGGCACAGTGGGAAATAAGAGAATTGGCGATTGAGATGTTACAGTTGGTAAAAAAAGAAGCCCCTACTATTTTTAAGGATGCCGGGCCTCCTTGTGTAATAGGTCCATGTCCTGAAGGAGAAATGTCCTGTGGTCATCCCTGGAGAAAAAATAATCCGATAAATAAATAAATAAAAGATACTGCTAGTTAAAGTTAAAGAGAAAAATAACCCAAGTGATGACCTTAACGGATAAGGTGCACCTGAAGATTTCTATAAAGAATGAGAAAGTAGTAAAAATATGTTTAAAGAATTAGAAGTACTAGAAAAAGAATATGAAGATTTAAATCAACAGCTTTCAAATCCAAAAGTTATTGCTGAGCAGGATAAATTCCAAAAATTAGCAAAGAGGCATAGCGAAATTGCTAAAATTATTCAGCTCTATCATAAATATAAAGAGATAGAAGAAGAAATAGAAGAGAATAGCCAATTAAAAAAGGGTGAAAATAATTCTGAAATGACAGAAATGATTGAGGAAGAAATTAACTCACTCTCCAGGCAGAGAGAAAAGATTAAAGAAGAATTAAATGAATTACTATACCCTGAAGACCCCCGAAATAAAAAAGATATAATTGTAGAGATTAGAGCAGGAGCCGGAGGAGAAGAAGCAGCTCTCTTTGTAAGTGATTTGTTTCGTATGTACTCACGTTTTGCAGAGAGGAATCATTGGAAAGTTGAGATTATAAACTCCAATACGACTGAAATTGGTGGAATTAAAGAAATTACTTTTGGCATTTCTGGGAAAAATGTCTTTGGAACATTAAAACAAGAAAGTGGCGTTCATCGGGTTCAACGAATTCCTGTAACTGAATCAGGTGGTAGAATTCATACTTCTACAGTTACGGTTGCTATTCTTCCGGAAGCCGAAGAAGTCGAAATGGAAATTAATTCTAATGATATAAAAATAGATCGTTTTCGCTCAACCGGACCGGGAGGACAAAGTGTAAACACAACAGACTCTGCAGTAAGAGTAACCCATCTACCTACAGGTATAGTGGTAACTTGTCAGGACGAGAAGTCACAACATAAAAATAAAGATAAAGCTTTAAAAGTACTGCGGGCACGTTTGCTTGATAACTTACAGAGAGAGCAAAACCAAAAAATCGACAAACAAAGAAAAAAGCAAGTAGGTACAGGTGATCGCAGTGAACGAATCAGAACTTATAACTTTCCGCAAAATCGCGTGACGGACCATCGGATTAACAAAAATTTTCATAATCTGGAAGAGATGCTTGATGGCAACCTGGATGATATCGTTGCTTCTTTTAAAGAAAGCCAGTAGATGTCTACTTTTATTTAACCATTACCACCTTCTAAGAAGGTGGTAATGGTTAAATAAAATGGTTTTACAATAAAAAGGTTAAGATTAGATAGATGATAATTTTTCACCTGAAGTACAAAGTTGGAAGTACTATTGCTTAAGAAATATTATAGCTAAAGGTTAAATAAAAAATCGAAAGAAAAAGAGCTAAAAAGTAGCAAAAATTTAAACCTCTTTTAGAGGTTCTTACAGCCACCCGCTATGCGGGTGCGATATTTATTGACAATATGAAAATCTAAACTTATTGCGTTAAGTAAGTACTTTGTCTATAATGAAAATAATATTTTATAAGTATCGGGATTTTAAAGATGATATTTTAAAATAAATATTGTTTGAAAGAGGTATACCAATGGAATATTTTAGCATGTTTTTTTGGGTTTTTTTCATTTTTTCACTACTTTCCCCCTGGTTAAAGCAAAAAAGCTTAGAATCTTCCCGTATTTCCCTTATTCATCGTATTGAAAAAATGAGGGGTTCCAGAGTTATAGCCATGATTCATCGTCAGGAAACAATGAGTATCCTGGGCATACCATTGGTTAGATATATCAATATCGAAGATTCGGAGGCTATCTTAAGGGCAATCAGGCTTACCGATGATAATGTCCCTATTGACATTATTCTGCATACCCCGGGTGGTTTGGTACTGGCAACAGAACAAATTGCCTTTGCCTTAATACGGCATAAGGCGAAGGTTACCGTCTTTATTCCGCATTATGCTATGAGTGGCGGAACCATGCTTTCTATGGCAGCAGATGAAATAATCATGGACGAGAATGCAGTGCTGGGTCCCGTAGACCCCCAATTAGGTCAGTATCCTGCTGTTTCTATTTTAAATGTACTTAGAGATAAAGATAAGAATGAAATTGATGATGAAACCATCATTCAGGCGGATATTGCCCGAAAAGCTATTATACAGGTTTATTCTTTTGTAAAAAAACTACTTACAGAGAATAACTGCACTGAAGAAAAGGCTGAAAAGATAGCAACAACCTTGACTGACGGAAGGTGGACTCATGATTATCCCATTAAATTCGAAGAGGCAAAAGAATTGGGATTATGTGTTTCCAGTGAAATGCCCAAAGAAATTTATCAATTAATGGACCTCTATCCTCAGAATCCCGGAAAACGTCCATCTGTCCAATATATTCCTATACCATATAAAAAACCAACTATCCCACCTGTTAAAAAAGCAAATCATTAATAAAGAGAAAACGAATAAGGAGGATAAGAATGAAAGCAAAAGATAAAAGTAACAATAAGGGAAAACATGATGTTTCCATTGTTCTTTGCGGTGGAGCAGGGCAGGGTATCCAAACAGTTGAACAATTGTTGACCCGTATGCTGAAACGCTCCGGATACCATGTTTTTGCTACCAAAGAGTATATGTCCCGGGTCAGAGGAGGGAGTAATTCTACCCAAATCCGGGTTTCCGATCATCCGGTTGGGGCACCCGTTAAACGAATCGATCTTTTAATACCTTTGGATAAAGATGCTATTCCCCATGTTTTGGATCGCCTTGATGACAGGACAATCATTATTGGAGATGAGAAAAAGATAGATACGAAACGAAAAGTTGTCAATGTTTCTTTTTTGAATATGGCAAAAGACATTGGTAATGCGATTTATGCTAATACACTGGCAGTAGGTCTTTTATTGGGATTAATGGAAGGAAATATTGAGGAAGGGAAACAATTTTTAAAGGATTATTTTACTCAAAAGAAAAAAGAAGACTTTATACCCGATAATATTCAAGCACTGGAAAATGGTTATCAGGAGGCAGATAGACTAATAAAAGAGAAGCACCTTAATCCCGATAAATTTTTTCATATGAAGAAATCCAAAGAGATTAAAAATGACCTGTTAATGAATGGAGCAGAATCGGTTGGCTTAGGTGCAATAGCTGGTGGATGCAATTTTATTTCTTCCTATCCCATGTCTCCTTCAACCGGAGTGCTGGTTTTCCTGTCACAACATGCTCATGATTTCGATATTATTTCCGAGCAGGCTGAAGATGAAATTGCTGCTATTAATATGGCTATCGGTGCCTGGTATTCCGGAGCGCGGGCAATGGTTACTACTTCCGGTGGGGGATTAGCTTTAATGATGGAAGGAATCAGTTTAGCAGGCATGCTGGAAAGCCCTATGGTTATCCATTTAGCCCAAAGACCAGGTCCGGCTACCGGTCTGCCTACCAGGACCGAGCAAGGAGATTTAAATATGGTCCTTCATGCGGGTCATGGCGAATTTCCGAGAATTATACTGGCACCGGGAAGTATTGAAGATGCTTATCAACTTACCCAAAAGGCCTTCTCTTGGGCTGATAAATATCAGATACCAGTGTTTATCCTGACAGATCAATATACCATGGATACTTACTATAATGTTAAAGAACTTAGTGTACCACAGGAGAAAAAAATAGATAGATTTATAATCAAAACAGATGCTGATTACCAACGCTATAAACTTGCTACAGATAACGGGATATCCCCTAGAGGGATTCCTAATAATGGTGAAGGTCTGGTCAGGGTAGACAGTGATGAGCATGATGAAAACGGACTAATTACAGAGGATATGGATACCAGGATTAAGATGATGGAAAAGAGAAACAGTAAACTGAACCAAATCAAAAAAGAGTCTTTCGAACCGACACTGATTGGGTCGGAAGACTATCGCATCCTGTGTGTGGGATGGGGTTCAACCTACCACATCATCAAAGAAGCCCTTACTAAGCTGAATGATACTGATGTTGCCTTCTTGCATTTCAAACAGGTCTATCCTGTCTCTGAGTCAAGTGTAGACTTTCTCAAAAAAGCCAAACAAATTATTTCCATAGAAAATAATTATAGCGGTCAGTTCAGTCAATTATTGGAAACATCTACTGGTATCGGAATTGCTACAAAAATACTGAAATACAATGGTTTACCGTTTTATGCTGATGAGCTGGCTGAGGAAATAGATAATATTATTTCCGGAAAAGGAGGTCAGAAATGATAAAAATCAAACAATTTGAACAAGAAAAAGTTCAAACAGCCTGGTGTCCGGGTTGTGGTAATTTTATGATATTAAAGGCATTACAGCAGGCTTTAGAGAGCCTTTCCCTTAAACCTCAACAAGTGGTGATTGTATCCGGTATTGGACAGGCTGCCAAGACTCCCCAATATCTCAATGTTCATATGTTTAACGGGTTGCATGGCAGAGCCTTACCGCCTGCTACAGCTATTAAAGCCTGCAATCCGGAATTAACAGTGATTGCTGAAGGGGGAGACGGAGATATGTATGGTGAAGGGGGAAATCATTTCCTTCACACCATCAGGCGTAACCCCAATATTACCCATCTGGTACATAACAATATGGTCTATGGATTGACCAAAGGGCAAGCATCTCCTACCAGCGAATTGGGGTTCAAAACACCGGTACAGACTGAAGGAGTTATTTCCGGGCCGATTCATCCTCTAGCGCTGGCAATTTCCATGGATGCTTCCTTTGTAGCCCGGGTTTTTTGCGGGGATATCAAAAAGACAGCTGAAATCATCAAAAAAGCAATCAAACATCCCGGATATGCCCTGGTGGATATTTTTCAGCCCTGTGTCACTTTTAATAAAATTAACACCTTTAAATGGTTCAAGGAGCATACCTATGATTTAGAAGATCATGATCCTCATGACCGTAACAAGGCTTTGCTTAGAGCAATGGAGCAGGAAAAATTGCCCCTGGGAATTTTTTATCAAAATGAACATAAAAAGGTCTTTGAGCAACAATTATCCGTGCATCAAGGTAAAAAAACACCCTTTATTTTTAGAGAATTAGATAGCAAGAAATTAAAAGAGTTACTGAAATCAAAACAATCCTGAAATATCATTGCATTTCATAGGATAAAAGAGGGACTTTGCCCTCACAAGTTGTCAGAAAAATCAGAGCTGAGTTGAATATAGAAATATGTATAGAACATTGAAGAAATATGTAGAAAGGAGAAAGATGCGTACAATGGGGAGAAAGTATTTTTTGGGTACATACAACCATTTTATTCTGGTAACCGTAATAAGTATCCTAATTATCATTTTTAATTCAACTAATTATTCCATGGCTGAAACTACTCAGGATAATATTTGGGTCAGAGATTATATTGAAAATAAATTTGATTCAATTATATTTCATTTATATCTGGAGTCAATGGGAGAACTGAATAGTCAAGAGTTTGAATTTATCGATTTACTGGCTGAACAACCCGGAGAAAGACAAATATTTTACGGTAAGAAAGTTTATCAGGAAGGGTTCAACTTAGTCCTTTTAGAGCAATTAAAAGAGGAAATTGAGGAAAGAGAAGAGTTAGCAAGAGAAAAACTAGAGGTGGTTATTGTTGATGTTCCTAAATTGTCTCTACCCACCTTGCCACCTATGAAATTTTGGGAGAGAGTATATTCCCGTATGGTTTCCATGCAAAAGATGATTACTACTACGGATTATAATCGTTTTTCTATATGTGGTGTGGATCCTGCCCGTAGTGAGAGAGTAGTCAAGCGGGTAAAAAATTATTTTGACTGGTGTAACCAATGGACCAAAGAAGGGCGGGAATTGGAAGAATTAGCAGAAAATGCCAGGGAAGAAGGAAATGTATTTTTAGCCCGCCAACTTTTTCATAGCGCTGCAGGTTGTTACCATATAGGTGCTTTTATTAACTATTATGATGTTGAAGAAAAAATTGAAGCACACAACCTTGCCAGACAATGTTATCAAAAGGCAATTGCCTTATATGAAGAACAGGAAAGACCGATTAGAATTGAGATTCCCTTTCGGGGAGTAGAGATTCCAGGATATCTAATGCTAGCTAATCAGCCTGACCAGCCTTTAATTATATTTGTCAATGTATTGAACAATATTAAAGAAGTAGAAAACCATTTCTTTGCCCAGGATTTCTTAAAGGCGGGTTTTAATGTATTCAACTTTGACGGACCTGGGCAGGGTGAAATGCATCAGAAAATGTACCTTGTGCCTGATTACGAACAAGCGATACATGTTATTATTGACTGGTTTGAAGGAAATAATGATTTTGATATAGATATAGACCGTATCGGTGTTATCGGGATTAGCTTTGGTGGGTTTTTTTCTATACAGGCTGCCGCCACTGACCCCAGAATTGATTGCGTTGTTGGCAACGGAGGTTTTGCCTATTTTCCGCCACTTTCTCATTTAAAAAAACTAAGTATTCCTACTAAACGTTCTGTTTATTATATGACCGGTTATCATAGCATGAGTGAAGTGTCAAAGCATTTTGGTCTCCTTGATATCAAGAAGTACCCGCCTATGGATCGTCCGATGTTGGTTATCCAGGGAGGTAAAGATAAAACAGTGCCTTCGGAACATGCCTATTATTTTATGGAATGGGCAACAGGTGATGAAAAGGAATTATTGTATATTGAAGATGCCAATCATTGTTGTCAGGATCACTTTGATTTGATTATCCCCTATACCATTGATTGGTTTAGAAAATATTTATTATCTGATTAAGCAATTTAGAAACAAACGACTTTTTAGTCCGATTTTTTGTATAACAGGAATAGCAAACATGGTAAAAGAAAATAAAACATTGCCCAATAAAATGATATCGGGACTATTCCTTGGTTTCTTCAGATGGTATCTAAGAAGAATTTTTTCCTTGCAAGTAGAAAGAAATGATACTTTAGGGCTTGTTTCTCCTTATTTGGTAATTGGAAATCATGCCAATTTCTGGGATGGTGTCCTGGTGAACCTTTTCATCAAAGACCCTATCTGTTTTCTGGTTTCGGATGAATATTTCCGGAAGCCCCTTTTAGGATGGCTGCTAAGGATAGAAGGTTCTATTCCCAAGAAAAAATTCCTGGTAGATTTTTCGGCAATCAAAGAAGCCTTAAAGGCAAAGTCAGCAGGGCGTATTATCGGAATTTTCCCGGCGGGTAAGCGCAACTGGGATGGTTCCACAGAAGAAGTTGTTTTTGCTACGGCTAAACTGATTAAAATGCTGAATGTTCCGGTGGTTCGAGCTCTTCTAAAAGGTTCTTACCTGACTTTTCCTCGCTGGGCTCGTTTCATAAGAAAAGGTAAAATTTCCTTTTCATATGATTTGATTTTAACGCCCAAAAAAATTGCGGAACTTTCTGTGGAAGATATTTATAGAGAAATTACAGAAAGTCTTTCTTACCGGGAATATGACTATCAGAGAACTGCAATGAATATATATCAAGGGAAAAACCTGGCAGAAAGATTGGAATTATACCTGTTCTTATGTCCTGAATGCCACCAGATAGGTTCGCTACGTTCAAGAGGCGATATTTTTAGTTGTCAGAGTTGTGGTTATGAGGTGAAATATAACCAATATGGTTTTTTCAGCTCTGAAAAACAACATCTCTATTTTGATAATCCCGATGATTGGAATCAATGGCAAATCAGCTGGGTAAAAGATTTTTTAAAAAAGAGCATTAAAAAGGATAGCCAGAAAGTCCTTATCCAGGATAAAGGAGTATATTTAACCAGGATTATTAAACAAAAAATCCTGGATCCGATCAAAAGAGGACAGTTGTTCTTAAAAGAAACAGAACTTCTATTGGAAACAGGTGAAATGGGAATGATTCATTTCGAACTGGGACTAATTAGGGGAATCAATGTTCAGTATAATGATCGGTTTGAATTTTATTATAAAGACCAATTGTATCAATTTCGTTTTGATGACCCTTCGATTTCAGCCTACAAATGGTATAAGATAATAAAAGTAGTTCAAACTATGTTTTTAATATAAATGGTGTGGAGGAAATATGAATCAAAATTGGACAATGATTATAGATTTTTTGTGGCTTTCCCTATTTATTGGTATTGGTGTTTTTTTAAAAAGAAAAGTCTATTTTTTTCGTAAATATCTTTTCCCAACTGCTATTATTGCCGGGTTTATCGGCCTGCTGCTGAGTCCAGAAATTCTTAATCTCATACATTTAGATAATGAAAGGTTAGGGAGTTTAGTATATCATCTGATGGCTGTTGGATTTATAGCCATTGCGTTGAAAAAAAGGGAGCGTGTTCATAGCAGAAATATTTTCAATTCAGGTATTTACATAGTCAGCATTTATGTGGTTCAGGGAATTGTTGGTTTTATACTTTCACTTTTGCTAGTCAATACCTTTTTTCCGGACTTGTTTCCGGCTTTTGGCTTATTATTACCATTGGGATTTGGTCAAGGACCAGGACAGGCTTATGCGATAGGAAGACAGTGGGAGGAAATTGGTTTTTTCCAGGGAGGAAACATTGGCCTTTCCATTGCTACCATCGGTTTTCTTTGGGCTTGTATTGTTGGGGTTATCTTCATGAATTATTTAGTCCGGAAAGATATCTTCCAGATAAAATCTGAAAAGGGTTACCCAACAGAAGAAAAAATTCATGAAGAAATGGATTCAGGAGAACTTCCTTTGGCTGCATCTTTAGATGATATTTCTATTCAATTGTTTTTGATTGGTCTAGTATATCTGGCAACTTATCTGACTTTATTAGGTTTAAATGTTATGTTAATGTCTTTAGGCACTTTTGGAGAAACACTTGCCCAACTATTATGGGGATTTCACTTTATCATCGGAACTATTTATGCTATTTTACTAAGAATTGGCTTTGATCTATTGAAGAAGATGAAAATAATGACCCATGAATATCCCAATAGTTATATGTTGCAGAGGATTGCAGGTGGTTCTTTTGATTTCATGATTGCCGCAGCTATTACTGCTATTTCATTGCAAACATTACGCTATTACTTAATTCCTACTTTACTTATTACTTCTATTGGAGGAATAACAACCATTTTCTTTATCTTATGGATGACCCGTCGTGTTTTTACAGAGAATATTTTTGAGAATACCCTGGCTTTCTATGGGACATATACCGGGACTATTTCTACCGGGATGGCTTTATTAAAACAGGTAGATCCAGGTTTTCATTCCGGAGCATCGGAAAATATTGTCTTAGGCAGCGGGGTTGCCCTGCTATTTGGTTTTCCTCTTATGGTGCTTTTAAATGTCCCCATCTTTGGGTATGTTACCAATCAGCCATTTATGTATCTGGTAGCACTGCTGGCCTTTCTAATTTATTTTGGCATTTTATATCTTATTCTGTATAAGAACAGACCTAAGTGATAGAAAAGTCTTGCCTATAAATGTTTAATTCCTGTAAGTGTATCAAAATATTTTATCGTGATGATAAGGTTTTGACAATGCCGGCAGCTTATAACATAATAGAAATAATAAATTTATTGTGATAAGGTTATATGAAATGTCAACAGTTATTGTTATCGGGGCTATTAATCTGGATTGTATGGCTTATCTTCCTCATTTTCCAGTTGAAGGTGGAAACCTGCGTGCCAAAGATTTTAAATTTTGTCTTGGTGGAAGGGGTGCTAATCAGGCAGTGGCTTTAAACAATTTAAAGGTCAACAGCCTGTTGTTGGGGAAGGTAGGTAATGACTTTGCCGGAGACCATATTCTATCTTCTTTGAGGAAGTATAAGATTAATACGGAATATATATTCAAGAGCAGTGCGGGTAGAACCGGAATATGCTCAATTCTGGTCAGTCCTAATGGGCAAAATACCATTATCGGATTTCCTGCTGTAAACCGTATGGTTCAACCGGATTTTTTGATACGTTTAGAGCCTGTATTTGAATTGGCTGAATGGCTTAGTGTTTCCCTGGAATACCCGACAGATACAGTGGCATTTGCCTTAAAATTGGCCAAAAAAAGTCGATTGAAAACGGTTTTGGACCCTTCCCCATTGATTGATTTACCTAACAGAGATTTATGGCCTATGGTTGATTATGTTTTACCAAATCGAGAAGAGCTAAAAATATTAACCGGGGAAGAAGAAATATTACAAAGCGCTAATGTACTTAAATATTGGGGGGCAGGAGAAGTGATTGTCAAACAGGGAGCCCAAGGATGCAGTTTTTTACATCAGGATAACTTAATTAATGTGCCTGCCTTTCCAGCCAAAGTGGTTGTTGATAGCACCGGGGCAGGTGATTTGTTCAATGCTGCCTTTATCTATGGCATGATTCAATCTGATTCTATCCCCAGGTCAGTGCAGATTGCCAATCTGGTGGCATCTTATGCAGTTCAGAAAAAGGGAACCTGTGAGTCGTTTCCGGAGAGAAGAGATATTGACTGGGAACAGTTGAACAAGAGAAAAGATGACCTGTTATTTTAGAGGGGTTTCAGGGGAATTTCCTCCCCTGAATATAGTTAGCTTCTGCTAAATAGATCTTCTTTTTTCTAAGTATTTGAATAGGCTATGCAAGCAAGAAAGATGAAATGAGAAGAACTGATTATTTTGCGAGGGGTTTCAGGGGAATTTCCTCCCCTGAATATATTATATTTACTGAAAGGATAAGGAGTTGTCATGTCAGAAGAATGTACTTTTTGTCAGATTATAAAAAAACAAAAACAGGCTTATTTTGTTTATGAAGATGAGCAATGTGCAGCATTTCTGGATGCCTATCCGGTAAATGAAGGACACACTCTGGTAGTACCTAAAAGACATTATGAAAACATCTATGATATCCCGGAAGAAGTTCTTGCTCATATTATGAAGATCAGCAAAAAGCTGGCAATGGATTATCAGAAAATATTTCATTCCATTGGTCTGAATATTATCCAGTCCAATGGCACGGTAGCCCACCAAACCGTTTTTCATTTTCACTTACATATTATTCCCCGTTACCAAGATGATGGATTGGCTTTGTTTCGGCATCATTTTCCCAGAACTGATAGTGACCTTTCCAGGACTTATCACAAGATTGTGGCATTTCAAAAACAATTGAAATCATCTTAATCAGGTAAACGATATGTACCAATTACTGAAACCTTTACAGGAGGTAGCAAAAAAATATATTTTTGAAAAAAAAGTTATTATCGTACCTTCTTATCTGGATGGTAATACTTTAAGAAAAAATCTTTCCCATGAAGGATTTTCCGCTCTGAATTTCCATAGTAGCACGCTTTTTGATCTTGCGAAAGAAATATGTTTTGACACCATGATAAAGAACAGATGGAAGATTATGGATAGCCCACTGGGACAGGTTATGGTACTGCAAATTCTGAAAAAACTATTTTTACAAGACAAGCTGACTTATTTTCGATTACCCATTATTACCCCGGGACTAGCAAAATCAATTTTTCGCTCTATCAAAGAGATCAGAGTATCCGGTTACTCTTCCGGCAATTGGCCTTCTGATATAAATGCAGATTCGGGAAAAATGAAAGATCTATATCAGATCATACTTGATTATGAACAAGAATTACGTAATAGAAATCTAATAGATGAAGCCGATCTTTATGCCCTGGCAAGAAGGACAACCACAAAAAAGGATAAATCTATTTATATTGTTCCCTCCAATATGCAGATGAATGAACTAGAATTGCAATTTTTTAAGGAAAAAATTAAGCCCACCGCATATTTGATTGAACTTGCCTGCCCGGAAGCAACAGTAGCTCCCCATTACTTTTCTTTGGCTAATATCCGGTCTGCCCAACAATGCTCGGAGAAAAAAGTTTTTGATTTTTTATATCGCAGTGAAAAAACACCCGAAAAGTTACCCGATTTAAATATAGAATTATACCAGGCATATGGCGAATATACGGAAACTAGGGAAGTCTTGAGATATATAGCTGAAAAGGGAATACCTTATGATCAAGTTCAGGTTTTCTACACGACACAGGAACCCTACTCACAATATTTCTATGAATTGTCCGACCTTTATCGGATACCTGTAACTTTTTACAGTGGAGTACATATCAAAAACAGCCATCCGGCCAAATTGCTTTTCTCTCTGATTGATTGGATAAATGACAATTATAGTGTTGCCAAACTTTTTTCACTGTTCAATAGTGATAATATCAATCTAAAGTTAGCAGAGCCATTAAAAGTTCGAGAACTAACCTCATTGTTGCGTCAGTCTCCTATTGGCTGGGGAAGAAACCGTTATATTCCGGGCATCGAGCTGGCCATTCGGGAAAGAGAGAGAAAAATCAAAAATGCCTCTGAAGATAACGCTCAAAAATATTTAACTGAAATAGCCTATTATCAGGCAATCAAAGACTGGATTGAGAAGATATTTACAGAGATACCCCCCAGCAATTTTCACTACAGAGTATCTCTTTCTGCCATTGCCCGCGGTTTTGGTAACATTATCAATCAGTATGCCAGAATCGAAAAGCATAACCGTCTGGATGAGGAAGCTCATTCTATTATACAGGAAAAAATGGCCATGCTGGATAAGAACGGGAAGGATGAGTTTTCACTGAGTGAAGCATTGAACCTGATTGCTGATTTAATCAATGAGGTTCGTATTTGCTGCTCGGAGTCGCATGCCGGATGCCTGCATATGGCAAGTTATAAGAAGGGAATCTGGATGAACCGACCCTATACCTTCATTGTCGGAATGGACTCTCATAAATTTCCGGGAAATTCTGATGAGGGAACCATATTTCTCGATACAGAAAAGATGTTTTACCAACAATTATTAACAGATGTACAGAAAAATAGAATTGAACAATACAGGTTACTTCAGCTTATTTTGTCTACAGCAGGGAAAAACTTCTTATCCTTTTCCTGTTTTAATACCGCAGTTCACCGGGAACAGGCTCCTACTTCAATGCTGTTACAGTTATACCGCCTGAAAGAAAAAGATATTGGAAAGAGTTATAATGAATTTTATCAATATTTAGGTGAGAAGAGAAAATTAATTCCCAAAAACAAGTCGGAGATTCTCGATAAAGGAGATATCTTCCTTTATTTTCCAAAACAGGAAAAGAAGGATTTACAACTTATTTTTCAGTATGAATATCCCAATTTTAAAAAGGGAATCGAGGCAGATCTGGAGCGAAAAAAAGAGGAATTTAATGCTTATAATGGTAAGATTAAGGTTATCAACAAGAAAATTGACCCACGTCAGAATCGCGGAATCATCTTATCCAGCTCCAAACTGGAGCGGATTGCCTACTGTCCCTATCTATATTTTTTAACAGATGTACTGAAGATAACCCCCCCTGAGGAAATGATCTATGAGCCGGGTCAATGGATGAGTCCCTTAGAAAGAGGGTTGCTCCTCCATCAGATCTATGAAAAATTCTATAAAATACTCATCAGCATTTCTAACGGAAAATTAGAACCCCCTTCTTTTGCCCGGCACTGGCCTATCCTGGAAAAAATTGTCCTGGAAAATCTGGAAGAAAAAAGAAAATATCTGGCACCCCCCGGTGAACTAATTTATCAGGCTGAGAAAAGGGGAATACTGGAATCCTGTCAAATGTTTTTAACCGGAGAAGAAAAAAATTACCAGGGGGAGGTACCTGAATTCTTTGAACTGGCCTTTGGCACCAGAGATAATGAACATGAGGCCTTGGGAAAAGTCAGGGCTGTGGAATTAACCCTTCCGAATGGTGAGAAAATCAGCTCTCAGGGGAAAATTGACCGGATAGATAGATTGCCTGATAATACTTTTAGGGTTATTGATTACAAGACGGGAATTTCCAGGGACTATAGAAAAGGGAGACCGTTTCGTCATGGTCAGCAGATACAGCACGCCTTATATGCCATTGCCCTGGAGAAAATTTTAGAAAAGAAAAATTATTGTCCTAAACCGGAAGTCAGCCTGTCTGGCTATTATTTTCCGACTGTTCAAGGTCAAGGACGTCTTGTTTTATATCATAGCAGGGACAGGGGGCAGGTGTTGCAAATTATTGAAATTTTGCTGAATATAGTTACTCAGGGGAATTTTGCCATGACCCAAAAAGCAGATGACTTTATGTGCCGGAATTATCAGGATATCATGGAACAGAATGAAGTCATTTTTGTCGAAGGCAACAAAAGTAAGATATACCAGGATGAGCCTGCCTTGAATTGTGTAAGGAGGCTGCAACAGTTTGAATAATCATTCCAAAATAGAATTAAATGACATTGCAGCCAGAAATCAGATTGTTACTGACTTGCATCATAATTTTCTGGTTGAGGCAAGTGCCGGTTCAGGTAAAACATCCAGCCTGGTACAAAGAATGGTTGCTCTTGTCAGGTCCGGTGAATATTCTATTGGACAGATTACTGCTATTACCTTTACACGCAAGGCTGCCATTGAATTGAAAGAACGTTTCCAGCAGGAAATTGAAATGGCCTTTATGGATGCTGCACAACCACGGGAAAGGGGGCTACTGCAACAAGCATTGCTAAATATAGAACAGTGTTATCTGGGAACGATTCATTCCTTTTGTGCACGTATTTTGAGGGAGCGTCCGATTGAAGCCGGCTTAGATTCGGGTTTTAAAGAAATGGACGAGATTGAAAACATATTATTTATGGAGCAAGCCTGGGAGCAATATTTAAGTGGTCTAAAAATCCAAGATTCTCCGGTATTACAGAAGCTGGAGCAAACAGGTATTCAGATACAGGATCTCAAGGAATCCTATAAACAGATTTGTCAGTATCCTGAAATTCAGGTAGTGCGCCAAAATGTTTCTTGCCCTGATCTGAATCAGGCTATGGAACATTTAATTTCTTTTTGTGAGAATGCAGAAAAATATATACCTGAGCAGGAAACAGGGCAAGGATATGATGCAATTCAACAGGCTGTTCTCTTGGTACAAAGATTAAAGAATTATAGAGCCTACATAGAAAAAGATTTCCATAAAATTACCTTACTGGAAGCTTTTAATAAAAAAATTGCCGTTTCCGGGACGATAACCCTTAATCGCTGGTTGTCAAAAGAAAAAGCCAAGGAATACAGGGATGTAATATTGCCCCGGTTACAAGAGGAACATATCGAACCGATCCTTGAAAGGTGGAGAGAGTATTGTCATCATGATATCTTGAAATTTATTCAGCCGGCAGTGGATTACTACCACACTTTTCGAGAAAAACGTTCTATGCTGAATTTTCAGGATTTGCTCTTAAAAACTGTCTCTCTTTTACGTGATAATCCTGATATCCGTCGATATTTTCAACAAAAGTATCGTTCCATACTGGTAGATGAGTTTCAGGATACCGATCCTATCCAGGCAGAAATCATTTTTTATTTAACCGGGCAGAGTTACGAGGAAAAAGATTGGAAAAAGCTGGTTCCTCGTGCAGGCTCACTGTTTATTGTCGGTGATCCGCAACAATCTATCTATCATTTTCGAAGAGCAGATATTGCGGTTTATAAACAGGTTAAATCTCTGATTAGAAACAGTAAAGGAAGAGTAATTAAACTTAATGCCAATTTCCGTTCACTTCATTCTATCGGAAAATACCTTAATCCTCTTTTTGAGGAGTTATTTTCTACCTGGGAAGGAGAACTGCAGGCAAAGTATGCACCCATGCAGACAGTACGAGAAGATAAGAAGGGATACCTTTCCGGTATTTGCCAGATTGTGATTTCTAAAGAGAAAGATAAATTTGGAACGATTGAAAATGATGCACATGCAATTGCACGGTTAATCAGGGATTGGATGGACCGGAAGATTCCAATTGTCCGCAGGCAAGAGGAATTGAGCCAGGGCATAACTCCGGAAGTTAATTTTAGTGATTTTATGATACTATTGCGCTATAAAAGCGGTATGGATATTTATGCCAGAGCACTGTCAGAATATGGAATCCCGGTTACGGTTTCCGGCTATGCTTCAATCAATCAATCCCAGAATATACGTGAATTGTTGAAATTATTGCGTTTATTAAAAGACCCGGAAAATCAGGTATTACTGGTGGCGGTATTGAGAGGAATTTTCTATGGTTTCTCCGATCAGGAGCTTTATGAGTACAAGGAAGCGGGAGGGAAGTTTAATTTTTTCTCTGATATTCCTGATACCCTGGAAAATGATTTTAAGCAGAGATTACAGGATACCTTTGGGAAATTAAGAATGTATTATTTCTGGTGTTCTCAATTGTTACCTGTCAATGCGCTGGAAAAAATCATGATTCACTCCGGCTTGCAGCCCTATGCCTGCGGAGATATGGGTGAAGATAACAAAGCTAACGAGCTATATTTTATACTTGAACATTTGAGGAAATCAGATATTACTGATTTTTACACCTATGACGGGATGGTTGAGACATTGGAGAAGATATGGGAGTCGGGTATTGAGGAGGAGTTGGACATGCTGGCTGAGGAGAATACAGTTCGGATTATGAATCTGCACAAAGCCAAGGGGTTGGAATCACCTGTTGTGTTTCTGGCTATTCCTTATCATACCAATCATCAGGAACCCGAACATTATATTGAACGTCTTACTGAAATTCCCCAGGGTCATTTTCTGGTTAAAAGGGCTCATCTTTATGGTAAAGGTAAAATTATTGCCCAACCCGAAAAATGGAAGGAATATTGTCAATTAGAAACTTCCTA
>CAYSAA010000072.1:0-7266 GCA_964428905.1 uncultured Atribacterota bacterium | reverse complement strand
CCCAGTATTTCTTTCTCCATCTTTAAAAGGGCAGCAGGAGAGAAGGTATAAGCAGGGATATGTTCTTTGGGTAATAAATCAGTATCTCTGGTTTTTGTTTCAGTTTTTATAAGTGTTGACATTGTTTTTCCTCCTTTTCAGTTTGCTGTAAAACAAGTGGCAATAGATTTAGCAGTACGGATCTGGGATATTCCGTAAAATCAAAGGCACCGACTTTAATCAGACTTTCAATGACAATCCGGTTTATCCTGACTGAGCGGATCCTGCTGCAAAAATCATAGAGAGAAAGAAAAGAACCATCTTTTTCTCTTATTTTCAAGATGTGATTGACCTGTTTAACGCCCATGCCTTTCACTTTTATGAATCCTACCCGGATAGCCTCACCTTCCACGGAGAACCCGGCTTGACTCTTATTGATATCAGGCAGCAGAATCAGAACCCGGAAACGACGGGCCTCCTGTATGTAGCGGTCCATATCATAGTAACCCATCCCATAGCTGAGCAGGGCAGCCAGATAATGTGCTGGATAATGTACCTTCAAGTAGCAGGTTAGATAGGAAAGCAGAGCATAGGAAGTACTGTGCGCTTTATTAAAACCGTAATAGGCAAATTTGGCAACCAGGTTAAAGATGTTTTCGGCTTCTGGTCGCTTTAATCCCTGTTGGGAAGATTTTTTCAGAAAATGAGCGCGTTGTTCTTCCATGATGGCCGGTGACCGGGAACTGATTGCCCTGCGAAAAAGATCAGCTTCACCCGGGCTTAAACCGGCAAAAGCGGAAACAACTTGCATCACCTGTTCCTGGTAAAGGATGACTCCATAGGTATCCTTTAATACTTCCCGTATTCGGTCATGAGGATATTCTACTTTTGCCTGGCCATTTTTTCTTTTCAGATACTGCTCGGTCATTCCGCTGTCCAGCGGGCCGGGACGGTAAAGGGAGAGTGCAGCGATCAAGTCTTGCAAAGAGGATGGTGACAGCTGTTTTAATAGAGAAGCCATTCCTGAACTTTCCAACTGAAAAACACCCAGGGTTTTTCCTTTTTTCAGGGCATAGAAGGTAGAGGAATCATCCAAAGGAACCTGTTTCAGATTGATGTTAATTTTCGTTTCTCTAAGACTTTGCAGGGTTTTCTGGATGACCGTTAAACTTCGGGAGCCCAGGATATCAATTTTTAACAAACCCATTTCTTTAATCGTTTCTTTTTCATACTGGCTGATGATTTCCCCTTCCGGACTTAGTTCCAATGGAATCAGGTTGGCCAGCGGTTGGTCAGCGATAATCATAGCTGAAGCATGAACCGAAAGATGACGCGGTTTGCCCTCCATAAACTGGGCATAAGAAAATAAGGAACGCAATGGTTCTTTTTGACAGGGAAACTGCTTTAATTCCGGCAGATGTTTCAAGGAAGCCTTAAGGATTCCGGGGGAGGAGAAATAAGGTAACATTTTGGCAATCCTGTTTAACTCCTGATAGGAAAACCCCAGGGCTCTCCCGGCATCTCTCACGGAAGAGCGAGCGGCATAGGTATTTATAGTACAGACATGGGTTACCTGTTCCCGTCCAAATTGTTGAAAAATATAATGAATTACTTTATCTCTCCCTATTTGCCCGAAATCGATATCAATGTCCGGCAAATCAATACGCTGAGGATTGAGAAATCGTTCAAAGAAGAGTTTAAACTTCAAGGGGTCCACTTCAGTAATATTAAGCAGGTAGGATACCAGGCTCCCGGCTGCAGAGCCTTTTCCCGGTCCCACGGGAATATCATTTTGTTTGGCAAATTGAACAATATCCCTGACGATCAGAAAATAGCCGGCAAAACCCATCTGGTTAATAACTTGCAGTTCATATTTCATCCGGTAAAAGGCCTGGCTGGAAGGATCCGGATAATATTTTTTTAAACCCTCCAGGCATAACTTCTCCAGATATTCCGGAGTAGAATAGGGCTTGGGGGAGTGGTATGAGGGAAGCCGGATTTTACCCAGTTCAAGATTTAGATGACATTTTTCCGCAATCTTTTCCGTATTTTGAAGCGCCTTAGGCAGATAGGAGAAAAGATCTTTCATTTCCCGATCTGATTTCAAATAATACTGATGATTGGGTAAAGGATTATAATGAAAACGTTCCCGGGTACCCTGATTGGCAATAGTATTAACTATTTTCTGAAAAGGAGCTTGATCTTTTTCCGGATAATGCACATTGTTGGTAGCTACTAGGGATATAGAAAGTTTTTCACCCAGGTCAATCAGATATTGGTTTATAATTTTTTCTTGTTCTCTTCCATGGAAGGCAATTTCCAGATAAAAATTTTCCGGACCGAACAATTTTTTATACCACAGGGCAACTGCCTCAGCTTGCTGGTACTTTTTTTGGGCAATAAGCATGGGAATTTCTCCTTGCAGACATCCGGACAGGACCATAAGCCCTTCATGATAGTGGGTAAGTCTTTTTCGGTCAATAGTCGGTATACCTCGGGGATTGGATAAATGTGCCTGACTGATTAACTGACACAAGTTGCGGTACCCGGTATTATTTTGGGCCAAAAGTATCAGGTGATTTATGTGGTTAGAGAGGAATTCACTTTTGATTCGGATTTCGCAGCCGATAATCGGCTGAATCCCTGCACAAAGGGATTTTTTATAAAATTCAATAGCACCATACAATCCGTCATGATCAGTCAGGGCTATGGCTTTCATGTTTAATTCCTGGGCCTTGCTGACAATCTGGTCAATACTGCCCAGTCCGTCTTGCAGACTATATTGAGAATGTAGATGTAAATGGATAAAACTCATACCTCTTCCTTTCTTTAGTAAACATATGTTTACTATGCTGAGGAAAAAAAATAGTTAGGGTTGATTATTCTTTGTCTTTTGTTTTTTTCTGTATGTCGTTTTTCATATTCATCAATTTAATTTCCTGTCGAAGCAATGTCATCAACATCAGGGCATTTTTGACTGCCTTTCCCTTGTAATGATTATTCATAAAGATGTACTGGTCGTTAGTTTGTGCGACAACCTGTTTAATTTTGGGTACCCATTCTTTTAATTCCTGTTCGGTATAGAGATAGTCGTAGCGTTGGTAGGCGTGTTCAGGTTGCCACCATTTTTCTTTATTGCGTCCGTGAAAACGGATATAACCCAAATTAGAGGTCGTCTCTGCCAAAGGAGGGATCAATCCTTTCAGAGGAGGTTGATCCACCGCACAAAACCCTATTTCATTTTTTCTGAGAAAATCAAACACCTCTTCCTTTATCCAATAGGCATTACGAAATTCAATAATCAGGGGAAGATTTTCCATCTTATCTTTCAAATAGCGGAGATAGTCCTGGTTACTTCTATTATAGTGAAAAGAGTAGGGGAATTGCGCCAGGATACAGCCCAGTTTAGTGCTGTCCAGAAGTGGTTGTAAAGATGCCTTGAATTCTTGAAAAACGGTTTGATTGTCTTCTCGCATATGGGTCATCCCCTGATTGGCTTTTACCACGAACTTAAAATTATCCGGTACTTTGCGCTGCAGGTGATAGAAAACAGCTGCAGGGGGGATACGGTAATAGGAGGAATTAATCTCTACTGTGTTAAACTGCCGGGAGTAGAGATGAAGCATATCCCCTTTTTTAATATTTTCCGGATAAAATGAACCAATCCAGTCCTGGTAACTGAAACCCGAAGTCCCGATATAAAGCATAATGGTATATCCTCATTTCTTCCCGTTAAACCTGCGAATGATGCCGATGACTTTACCCAGAATAGCAGCATCCCTGGTAATAATGGGTTGATAGGCCGGGTTGGAGGGTTTTAAAGTAATTTTACCCTTGTTTCTGTAGAAGCGTTTAACTGTTACCTCTTCCTGGTTAATTAGGGCGATAACAATGTCTCCATTATCAGCATCACTTTGCGGATGAATGATTACATAATCTCCGTCCAGGATATGGTCGCCGATCATACTGTTTCCCTCAACCCGCACCAGGAAGCTTCCTTCTTTACCGGCCAGTTCTTCCGGTACAGGAATTACCTCGGTATATTCCTGCAGTGCCAGCAGGGGGTTTCCGGCCGCTACATTACCAACCAGAGGGAGGTCCCGAGTTTGTGGAGTTAACTTGATAGCCCTTGTTTTTTCTCTCTCTCTTTTGATATAGCCTTTCTTTTCCAGAATTTTCAGGTATTTAAAAGCTGTAGCGGAGGAATGAACACCCAGATATTCACATAATTCTCGCACCGTTGGCGGATAACCTGTTTCCTGAATCTTGATACGAATAAGTTCGAGTGCTGTTTTCTGTTTTTTGGTCAGCATTTCATTATAGATCATAAATTTTCCTTACCTAAGAATTTTTATTATTTTTTATTATAAAGCAAACATATGTTTCCGTCAAGAGAAAAATATTATCAGCATATATAAATTGTGTGATTGGATTATATCAGATATATACTATTGGATAATAAAAGAGCCTCTACTTTGAACCGGATGGCTGAAGTTATCATACATCGGTGAAACCTTTAAGGCCAGATCATGTACTTTTTGAATATCTTCATTGGAATGCTTGGTATTAACCTGTACCTCAAACCGGACGGTTTTGAAACCGGCTCGTTTATTGTTCTGTTCATCCTGCCAGCCACCGGGTATGACTTCACCTTCAATCTCTACTTTTAGACCATCAATCGTAACTTTTAATTTATTTGCTGCATAAAGATAGGCAAAGAGCAGACAGCTGCCCAAGGCCTGTAATGATACTTCAGCAGGTTTAGGGGCTAGATTCGTGCCGTTTTCCTCTAAAGGTTTATCCATAAGTACTTTAAAGCCCCTTGTTTCACTTTCCATCTGCGTACCTTCTAACCAGGTTGCCTGTACTTTAAATACCTTAGACATTGCAAATATTCCTCCTTTGTTAAAAAATTTATCCTGCCGCTATTATATTACCTTTTCATGCTATTTAATAGATAGAAAGGCAAAATATGATGACATAGATTATTTTTTTAAGTACCAGATGCAAAACTTTATATAAATATAATTTTGGATTTTAAGACTCAAATTACTTATTATGCTTCTGATAGTACTAATAGATAAATAGGTAGCTAAAATTACCTTAAATTGTTAAAATGAAATATATACAGGTGGACAAAAATGCTTATTGTTAACTTGATTGGGTGTTTACGGGAAAAAATGAAGAGAAAATTACATTACAGGAGGATTGGTATGAGAAAGAAAGAGAACGGGGTAATCAGTGAAGGCCATTCCTGGAAATTATTAAAAGATCATTACCAGAAAGTAAGCCAAATGCATCTACGACAGCTTTTTTCCGGGGATCCTCAACGAGGGGAAAGGATGACTATAGAAGATTTAGGAATTTATTTTGATTATTCCAAACACAGGGTGACAGATGAAACGCTTCAATTATTAATACAATTGGCAGAAGAATCGAAATTGCATGATTTTATTGATGCCATGTTTCGGGGAGAAAAAATTAATTTTACCGAAGGCCGTTCTGCTTTGCATATTGCTTTACGTGCACCAAAGGAAAAATCGATTATAATCAATGGTGAAAATGTGGTACCAAAAGTTCATAGTACTCTTAATCGAATGGCTGATTTTTCAAATCAAGTGCGAACTGGACAGTGGAAAGGGTATACCAATAGGCCAATTCGGAATATTATAAACATAGGAATCGGGGGATCTGATCTGGGTCCGGTAATGGCTTATGAAGCCTTACATTATTATAGTCAGCGTAATTTGATTTTTCGTTTTCTTTCCAATATTGACGGAACTGATTTTGCTGAATCTGTCTATGATCTTGATCCCAGAGAGACGCTATTTATTGTCTCGTCCAAGAGTTTTACCACCCAGGAAACTATGACCAATGCACAGACAGCGAGGCGTTGGATTCTCAGTCAACTCAATGATAGAAATGCTGTAGCCAGGCATTTTGTGGCTGTTTCAACCAACACTTCTAAAGTGAAAGAATTTGGTGTTAATCCAGAAAGAATGTTTGAATTTTGGGACTGGGTCGGGGGTCGCTATTCTTTAACTTCTGCTATTGGTTTATCAATCATGATTGCTATTGGACCCGAAAATTTTTATGCTATGCTGGATGGTTTTCATCAAATAGATGAACATTTTCAAAAAACTCCTTTTGATAGAAATATACCAGTTATGATGGGTCTTTTGGGTATCTGGTATAATAATTTTTTTAAGTCGCAAACGGTAGCAATACTACCTTATGAACAATACCTGAAGCGTTTCCCAGCTTATCTTCAGCAGCTCACTATGGAAAGTAATGGGAAGCATGTTACGGTAGAAGGAAGGGAAGTAGCCTATCAAACCGGGCCCATTTACTGGGGCGAGCCAGGTACCAATGGTCAGCATTCTTTCTATCAACTGATTCACCAGGGGACCAAACTTGTTCCCTGTGACTTCATTGCTTTTTCGGAATCCCTTAACCCTATCGGTCATCATCATGATTTACTTATTGCCAATGTATTTGCTCAGGCAGAAGCCCTTGCTTTTGGTAAAACACAGCAGGAGGTAGAAAAAGAAGGTACTGCTGTCAATCTAATTGCTCATCGAAGCTTTGAAGGTAATCGACCCTCCAGTATGCTTATAATGGATAGATTAACTCCCACGACATTGGGAAAATTAATTGCAATGTACGAGCATAGTGTTTTTACTCAGGGAGTGATCTGGAAAATTAATTCCTTTGATCAGTGGGGGGTAGAATTAGGAAAAGTGCTGGCATCCAGAATTGTACCTGAGCTTGAGAGTAAAACCCTATCCATACTTCAGCATGATAGCTCAACCAATAATCTTATTCGGAGATATAGAAAATCAAAAGGGTTATCATAAAAAAGTATTGACAATGTAATAATTTTCCCTATAATAATAATACAATGGTATGTGCTATTAGCATGTAATGTTACTAACAATAATATATAAGGATTATTATGTCTGAAGATATTTTTAATCTTATAGTAAAGCTGAAATTGAACAAGACACTTAATCAAGAACATATACGAATGATTTGCAATCTTTCTATTGCGGAGTACCGGGGTATTATGGCCCAAAAAAATGGAGCAGAAATGACCTGTCAGGAAATGGCCCAGATAATGGGTTTATCTCCATCCAGAAGTAGTCGTGTGATTGAAAACCTGGTACAAAAAGGTTATTTTATTCGTAGAATAAGCAGACATGATCGGCGTTCAGTCGCTGTTACATTATCCAATAAAGGGAGAGAAGTAAAGAAAGAAATTAAAAAAAATCGCGAACAGCTGGAACA
>CAYSAA010000071.1:0-15376 GCA_964428905.1 uncultured Atribacterota bacterium | reverse complement strand
CATTGCTATCTTTAAATCTAATGTAAAATATTTTATTGCCTGATTGCATTGTTGTGCCATTTAGGCCACTGGCAATATTGAATTGAGCATAATTTTCGCTATAAGCAACCCAGCCGGACCATTTTTCGCCATCACCACTGAAAGACATGGCAATTATATTTTCATTATCAGTAAAAATCCCAAATTCCGGAGAGCAGTCTTTGACCATAGCAGAATCAGGAGCTTTAAGTTTTATACTGTAGACAGGCCCTATCTTGTTTTCGTCTTGTTGTACATCTATATCATGATATACACCACTACAGCCGTTAATGAAAAATAATAATAAAATAAAAACAAAGAAAAATATTTTTTTTGTAATATGGTATTTTTTCATAATGTAAATATTATAGTAAACAAAAGATGTCATGACAAGGTTTTTATTTGTTTTAAACCATAAATTTTAGTATATTTCTAATTTTGGGATTTATTTAAATATTTTTTATCATCCATTTAATATATTATCTTATTTTTGTTAGTATTTTCTATAAATGTTCGCTCTTTAAACCTAATCCCTGAATTAGTGGTATAAATTATGTTAGAATAGTTGTATGAGATTGCCACGACAAGTTAAAACTCCTCTCGTAATGACAAGAACGAGCGACTTTCTTTCTTTTTAATTGCGGTACTTTTTTTGTCTGTCATTACGAGGAGCGAAGCGACGAAGCAATCTCATCCAATTCTACCCGCAAAATATTTGTCTTGAACTAAAGACTAAATACCAACGCCCAATGACTATATCGATACTTTTCTTTCATTTCCCCCTCACCCTACTCTCTCCCTCTAAGGGGAGAGGGAAATTCTTAAATATCTTCCGACGAGAAAGGGAAGTATAAGAAAAAGATAATTTTATAATAATTAATAAGGTGTCTTTTGGGAGAGTTTGTGAGTTGACTTTTGACACAATATCTCATTAAATATCCAGGCAAATCAGTATGAGATTGCTTCGTTGCTGCGCTCCTCACAACAATAAAAAAGAGTGTTCGCAACAAAATAGGGCAGATGAATCTGACCCTATTTTACAATTTGCCAATAATCCAACCTTATTATTCAGGTTACCCTCTCGCTTTCCACCTCACCGTAATCTGTTCTGTTCTGATGCTATCCTTATCCTTGTGAAAATGGGAACACCTACCCATACTATCGATTCAGGAACTCGATTCCAAGAGGAACACAATGAGTCGTATTCATTCACTGAAATTTTATTCTTGTCACCCAATACGCAATACTCAATACACACGACTGAATATTATAAGCTATTGATCTGGCCAATATAGGGCAATTCAAAGACAGATTTCCAACCTTTACTCATTGGCTCTTTTAAGAAAGGTTCCATCTCTTTGGGATCTCTTAGGCTGATTTTTTCTACTGGTGGAAGCTTCCCTGCCGGATAATTTTCTAAAATCTCATCATGAACCAGTGTTAAGTACTTTAAAATTGCAGCAATAGGTCTCTTGGCTTTCTCGACAGTTGCCCTGGTTGGTTTTCCAACTACTCCCTCTGGAACGGCAGCCCTCTCAATAGCAGATTGACCTTCACCCTGCTGCCACTGCTGGGGACGACGATAGGGATCAACCGAAGTATCGAAATGGCCACCCGGTAATAAAGATTCGCCTTCGGTATCAACCGCATATTTCATATCCAGCATTTCCGGGAAGAGTAATAATCCAACAGATGCTTCAGCTTCATCGGCGTGAACAAAATCGGTAGACATACTATCTTCCCTTTTCACGGGAATAAAGAACTCTCTGATAGCTCGATGCCAATCAATGACACGGTAGATACCCGGTAATTGATAGCGTTTACAGAATTCCTGTAATGCTGATTCTAATACCCACAGCTGTCCATGATTATTGACCCAGATTTGTTTCCTGAATCCGTCATTCCATAAACCAAACATGACATTAATCATTGTTTCCCGAACTACATCCTCAGGCATAATGATCGTTCCCGCCATCCCGCAATGGTGATAGGGGTGAGCACCGTAGTTCAAGGGGGGCATTGCCAAGCTAACTGGATTCCCTTTCTTCCTGGTAAATCTCCTGATTCCTTCACAAATTTGGGTTACCATAAAAGTATCCAGACCTGTATTGGCATAATTACCATGGCATTCTGTGCAGCCGACCGGGACAAATACAATATCATTCTTTCTGCGCTCTTCCATGACATGCATTCTGGGTGTGTTTTGAATGTAACTACCACCTTTCCCCAACTCAGAGGGGGAAGGGATATTATATTCCTTCAGAACTTCCTCAATCTCGCTCATAGGTGCTTCAAAGAGTTTTTTCTTTAGTTGACCTACCCTGGTATTTTCAAAGAAAATATTAGGGTATTCAGTTGTTAGCCATTTATCTTCCATTATCTTTCTCCTTTTAATATACTTCAATTTCTATATTGGTAAATATTTTTTAAAACTATCCATTAATCAAACAAACAGGTAATCTTACATTCCTCTCGGCAGGTTCTAAGTAAGATAATATTGTCAGGTACATCATCCAATTTAATCTTTTTGGTAATAAGAGGAGTCATATCCATACCGGTAGCCATAGCACTAATCACTCTGGGGAAAGTTCCGTGTCCGGAGTGCCCCTGAGAGCCGATAATTTCAGCTCTTCTTACCTGGAAGACTTCACCAGTTAAAGGAATCTTCTTGTCAGCCCGGGCTACGATCACCACTGTACTATTGATCATTTTCCCTTCCCAGATGCATTGTTCGATTCCCGGCCATACTTTATCAGGCAAACCGCTAGCTTCTAAATATAATTTGGCACCCAATCCACCAGTAATTTCTAAGACACGTTTGGCAAAATCTTCTTTCATCGGGTTAATGACAAAATCAGCACCCATTTTTTTGGCTAATTCAGCCCGATCTTCCGAAGGCTCGGAAAGAATAACCCTGGCCGCTCCAGCTCTTTTTAATACCGCAACGGCAGCTTGCCCAATCGGACCTCCACCAAGAACAACCACATTATCCCCTGGCCTGATTCCGCCGCCACGCTCAATCACTGCATTATAGGCTACGGAAGTAGGCTCGCTTAAACTTCCTGCCAGAAATAAATCATCTCCTTTATATACTTGTCGAAGTTCTTCCAGGCTCCAGGTATACTTGGCATCAACCTTAACATACTCCGCAAAAGCACCATCCACGCTAAAGCCGATCTCTTGTAATTTTTCACAGTGATTGGGATAACCATCGACACAGGGTCGGCAGGTTCCGCACCAGAACATCTCCTCGGCAGTAACTGCCTCTCCTTCCTCGTATCTTTTCCCGGTACGCTTGTTAAAAGCATTTTCTCCAGCCTTAACCACATTACCGGAAAATTCATGACCCAGTGTAACAGGAAAAGCAGTTAAACCGGGGTACCAGATATACCCGTCATCATCAGGCTGGGCCATATGCACATCACTTCCACAAATGCCACAGGCTTTTACCTTGATTAAGACATCGGTAGGTCCAATTTCCGGAATATCTTTTTCCACAATCTTCAACTGAGGATTTCGCCACACTTTGCTTCCCAGGTAAGTTAATTTACCTTCTACGTCCTTGGAACCTAATTTGAAATCAGGTTTTGGATCCCAGGTAGCATCCAGAACGACTGTCTTCATTTTTTTTGCCATTTCTCTTCTCCTTTATGCTTTTTTCAAAAATATTTAATTCAATATCGAAAATATCAGGTATTGACATTTAACTAATTTTCATCCCATGATTCTTGATTACGGCAGGATTTTCTTTCAATTAACTCTGGTTTGATAAGAATATTCTGATGACTTAACTTATGCTCAATCCTTTCCAGCAACTTCGTGATAGCCAAAGATCCCATTTCCACCATGGGTTGTCTAATTGTGGTAAGGGGTGGTGACAGATAAGAAGATAGTCGAATATCGTCAAATCCCACAATGGAAAAATCAGCAGGGACATCGTAACCATGTTCACGAATTGCCTCAATTGCACCAACGGCTAATAAATCATTGGCAGTAAATACCGCAGTGGGAGAGGTTTTAAGATGTAGAAATTGATTCATCACCTGATATCCTCCTTTAATTCTGAAATCCCCCTCTCCAACATATTGCTTATTAAAGGGAATCTCATAATGAAGCAATGCTTTCATATATCCCTTAATTCTATCCAGGGCAGCTGTGGTATTATAAGGCCCACCAATATGCCCTATATTCCTGTGACCTAAACGAATCAGATACTGTGTAGCCAGGTAACCTCCTGTAATATCATCAATTGAAATAGAATTTTCCTGTAAACCTCTGATATTGCGAGAAAGTAGCATATAGGGGAACCGTCTTCTTTCTAATTCTATAATACTCTTATCTCTGATTTTTGCAGTAGCCAGAATCAATCCATCCACACGTCTTTCTTCTAATAATCTTAAATATGTTTTCTCTTTTTCGAAGCAGTCATCTGTGTTGCATAGTATCACATTAAAGCCGTACTGATTTGCAGTATCTTCTACTCCTCTGGCTAAGCCGGCAAAAAAAGGATTGGTAATGTCCGGAATCAGCATTCCCAGTATCTGAATTTTATTTGTTTTTAAACTCTTGGCAAGGGCATTCGGAGTATAACCCAGTTTTTTAATAGCAAATAATACCCTTTTAGCGGTATTCTGGCTAATATTGGGATTGTCATTAATAACCCGGGAAACCGTTGAAGGATGGACCCCTGCTGCCTTTGCCACATCTTTCATTGTTGTTCTCATGATATATGATTTTCCTGATATGATTTCTAAATTATTTTAACAATCAGATGAATGACTTGCTACCCAGACAAACTCTCTTTTTAATAACGATTCTTTGGCAGCATATCCAATTACCACTGCCATTTTTCCGTCAAATCCATTGACAACGGGTTCCTTATCTTCTTTAATACAATAGATAAAGTGTTTCATTTCATCGATATAAGAGTCATTATATCTTTCTAAAAAGAAATACACCGGCTTATCACTTCTGGTATCTTCTGCTCCGCTTAAGAAAACCTCAGTTGGTTTTTTGTTTCCCACCTGAATACAGCCCTCAGAGCCAAATATTTCAATTCGCTGATCATAGCCATAAACCGCTTGACGGCTGTTATCAATCGTCCCCCAGGCACCATTTTTAGATTGAAAAGTAACAATGGCAGTATCAATATCACCATATTGGCCGATATCCGGATTCACCAGACAGCTTCCAACCGCCATAAGCTCCTTTATCTCTTCATCAAGGAGATAGCGAACCATATCAAAATCGTGAATCATCATATCAAGAAAAATGCCACCAGACACTTTAATGTATTCCAGGGGGGGTGGCGCGGGATCACGACTGGTAATCCTGACTATATGGGGTTGGCCAATTTTACCGGATTGTACCATTTCCCTGGCCTTTTTAAAACTGGGATCAAATCGCCGGTTAAATCCGATTTGAAGTTTTACTCCTGCTATTTTTACAGCTTCCAGTGCCTGATCAATCTTATTCATATCCAGGGCAATCGGTTTTTCACAAAAGATATGTTTTCCTGCCTGTGCCGCTTCGGTAATGATTTGAGCATGAGTATCGGTAGAAGTGCATATTACAACCGCATCAATATCCTTGTTTCCTAATAAAACCCGATAATCTTTTTCTGCAATCGGTATCTCTAATTGGGAGGCAATTTCCCTCACACTCTTTTCAAATACATCAGCTACTGCCAATAACCTGTTGCCCGGAACTTGGTACCTTATATTAAGAGCGTGTAATCTGCCAATTCTGCCTACACCAATTAACCCAATATTAACTTTTTCCATACCTAAACTCTCCTTTTTTAACTTATCTCTTACACTCTCTTGTAAATATATCGAAAGCTATATATTACATTACTTTATTACTTTTTCTCTTTTATATACTAATATTTAAATTCCTTTATCGCTTGAAACATAGCCATTAAATTCTCAATAGGAACTTTCGACTGGATATTGTGAATCGTATTAAATACAAAACCTCCGCCTTTTCCAAATATCTGGCAGCGTTCGTTGACTTCCTTTCTTACCTCTTCGGGGGTACCAAAGGGAAGTATCCTTTGGGTATCAATTCCTAATTTCTCGATTACCTCTGGTTCAACTTCACCAAGCATTTGACAAGGATCGGCTATTTTCACAAATTTATCCTTTAAACCCAATGCCAGTCTTAGCTTAGCATAAGTACTTGCCTGAATCCCGGTTACCAAGGTTGAACCTAAATCAAGAGGAATACGATCACTTTCCTGGTGGTTAAGAGCTTTTTTACCCTTTCTCGAGAATTCATTCACATATCTCCTTAAAAAATATGAGATAAATAACAAACTTTTACCCTGATTTTCATTTTTTCATGTCTTGGACATCTTTCCGGAAGCTATGATCTCTATAACATCTTCCGGACTGGCATCTTTTTTATAAGCCTCTCCTATTTTTACTCCCTTATCTAACATCACAAATCTTTCTGCGACAGGATAAACATGATACACATTGTGAGTAATAAAGATAACTGAAACTCCTGATTCTTTTACTTTTTCTACCTGTCTGAGCACTTCCCTGGTCTCTCTTACTGATAAAGCAGTTAGAGGCTCATCAAGGATAAGGAGTTTGACTTTAAAATACATAGCTCTTCCTATGGATATTGCCTGTCTCTCTCCTCCGGATAAAATCGATACAAATTCGTTTGGTGACCTAACCCTTACACATAAACCCGTAACAGCCTTTTCGCATTCCTCGTTCATCTTTTTTCTGTCAAGCAAGTGTATTGGACCTATTTTTTTTGTTGGTTCTCTTCCCAAGAAAAAATTCCTGGAGATACTCATGATATCGACCAAAGATAGTGCCTGATGAACTGTTTCAATCCCTATTGCTCTTGCATCTTTGGGAGATGAAAAGTTTACCCGTTTGCCTTCAAAAAATATCTCGCCTCCATCCGGAGGAAAAACACCGGCAAGAATCTTTATCAGAGTAGATTTTCCTGCTCCATTATCTCCCAAAAGACCCAGTATTTCTCCAGGTCGAACCTCAATATTTACCTTTTTTAAGGCCTGGACTGCCTTAAAATTCTTTTCTATGTTCACCATTTTTACTAATGGTATAGATTCCTGCATAGATTATAATCCTCCTTCATCTTTGCATTGCTGTAAGAGCAATACCATGCCTTGAGTATTCCTTGTGGCAATCTAACCGAAATTACTTCTTTCTGCCACAAATTTACATCTCTAAACGGCTAAGCTTAAGGTTGATGCTCGCCGCTATGATTAAAATTGCTCCTACGAATGCCTGGTACCAATAGGCAGGTGCTCCCATCATCACCAGACCAGTCCTCATCATCCCGGTAATCAGTGCTCCAAAAAATACCCCGATGATTGTTCCATAACCTCCTGTTAAAAGAGTTCCTCCGATAACCGCTGAGGCAATTGCTTCCAGCTCCATTCCTGTTCCAAATGATGCGTTGGCCAGATTAAATCTGCTTATGACAATACAACCTGATAATGAGGCCAATAGAGCTGATAACATGAAATTGGTCACTTTAACTTTATTTGTATTTACTCCCATAGCTCTTGCTACTTCTTTTTTCCCACCGGTTGCAAATACCCAATTACCATAGCGTGTATTAGTAAGAACAATGGAGAATATCAGGGTAAGCAAGAAGAACCAGATATGAGAAGGCCGAAAACCATGGCCTATATATCGGGTTAGCAGGGTGGGCATCATGGCATCACTTTTATAGCTAACCGATTCGCCTCCGGTAATAGCTAAAAGCGATCCTCTTAAAAATAACTGCATGCCTAAAGTGGTTACAAAAGAAGGAATGTGTGCACGTAAGGTTATCATTCCATTACAAAATCCGATAAAAAGTGCAACAGCCAGGGTGATAACGAAAGCTATCGGTGAATTAAATCTATTTGCAAATGTTACAAATAAAAAACCTGACAATGCATAAACACTGCTTACTGAGAGATCAAATTCTCCCGCAATCATTAAAAAAGCTACACCAATGGCCATAATCCCTAATTCTGAAACGATGGTAAGTATTCCTGTAATATTGCGTAAAGTAAGAAACTGTGATGAAAAAATAGAAAAAATTGTAAATAATACTAAAAAAGCGAGTACTACTCCAAATTCGGGCAATCTACGTATCTGAGAAAAGTTTAAAAATTGCCCTCGACTTTTAACTGCTATATTATTCGTTGGCTTTTCCATTCATTCCTCCTGATAGCATTGATACCATGTTGGGTGGTGTCTAAAAAACAACACCACCCAAGTTACCGAATGATTGCTCTTTACAGATAAAGTTTACCTGTATCCCTGTTCAACTAAATCCTCTAAAGAAGGAATGTTCTCTGCAGTAATAACGGCTGGCCCTGTAGAGACTGGTGCCGGCGGAGGAATATATCCATACTTGGCATTTAAATAAGCAAATACTACTCCGAGATAACCCTGCAGGTATTGCTGCTGATCCATGGTAAACATTACTTTGCCTTCCTGGATGTATTCAAGTATCTGGGAAGAACTGTCCATTTGGGCAATCTTTACATCGACTCCAACTTCTATTCCGTCTGCTTCTAAACGCGGGATAATAGTCTCTGTGCGCATCGTGTTTGAGCAGAATATTGCATCAGTTTCAGGATGTGTTTTTAAATAAGCAGCTACCATCTCGGCACCTTTAACTGCATCCTCAGTAATGTCCAAAGCTTCTGCTGTGACACCTTTTTCTTTCATGGTATCTATATAACCTCTTCCCCTTGCTTCAATGTGAGTAGCTCCTGGATGATGATTAGCAAATATTGCGCGTTCGGGAGTAAATCTCTCTAAGGTCTCCTGGGCTGCTTTAACCCCGATAAAGTAGCTGTCTTCACCAACATAAGTTAAAACGGGTATTCTGTCTTCGAGGTCTCTAAGGTCCGGGGCATTGATAGCAACTACCGGTAGTCCTGCAGCAATTTCTACTCGAAGAGATTCATCCATAGCCTCAGGTGCAGTCAAAGTGCAGACTAAAGCATCGGGGTTGCTTGCCAAGGCTGCCTCTATATAGGATATAAACTCTTCCAGTTTAAACACTGCAGGACCGGTATAAATGACCTCCAAATCATCATATAGTTCACCTGCATCGAGTGCTCCCTTTTCGCAAACTTTCCAGAATGGATCCGCAATACCTCCATGGACGACTACAAAAATTTTATATTCCTTTTCTGCTGCAAAAGAAGTTAGGAAAATGCTCGAGAACAAAAAAATTACCAGAAATAGCAATAACCCTGTTTTCACATTACGTTTCATCTTTTACCTCCATTACCTCCATAAAATATTTTAAAATTTTCAACACACATAAAAATCTTCTTCCTGTATCTCACCTCCTCTTGTCGGCTTCCTGTTATTTGAAGACTATCACTTTATTTTCAGGTATGCTCACAGGGGGGCTTTTTCAAGAAGCTGAATTATGGTCATTCGGGTAATAAAGTCATGTCGCTTATCATAATAAACAATTTAGAATATCTTATATAAGTAATTTTATGTTATTAGTCTGGAGTCTGAACAGTGTTAAAAAATTATAGTAATGCATTCGATTGCAGGTAATTTCATTTTAGAACAAGACCATCATTTTTGTCAAAAAATTTTACTTTTTTGTGCGTGTTATTTTTAATTTATGCTATCTATACCTTCTCATATTTTAAGATCTATGCAGTTGCGATGTCCAGGCTTATTCGTATTTGGATACTTTAACCATACCGAAAATATAAGAGTCATAACTAAGGCAAATACTCTGCTTAAGAAAATTAATGCAAAATTGAATTTCTAATTGTATCTTTGGAAAAGTTCCCACTGATAATGAAAAAATATCTTTATCGTAACTCGCTTCTGAGGTGTGATAAATAGACAATGCCCAGGAGTATAATAAAAAAACCGCTCATCTGATAAAGATCAGGAATCTCTCTTAAAATAAACCAGGCCAGTATAATAGACACTGCCGGGTATGCCGAGATAATAGCAGTCGCTTTGGAAAGATTAATACGTTTAATTGCTTCATAGAATGTATAATAAGTTAAGGCATAGATCACAATGCCATAGAAGATAAGAATTCCCAGAATGTTCAATTCTTTTAACCGGTTAAATTCATGAACTCCAGCTAACTGGCTTAATATGAATAGGAAAACACCCCCATACAAAGTTCTCCCGGCAGCAATAAAAAGAGGGCTCAGATCGGTTTGTCTTAATAATCGCTTACCGAAAATGTGAGCAATTTGATAACAGATAGGTGTACCTAAAACCAATAAATCGCCCCAGTTCAGCTTAAGAGTTCCCTGATAAACTACCATCAAAGTTCCGAGAATAATGATGAATGTAGAAAGAATTTGCCTCAAAGTCACTCTTTCGTTAAGCAGGAGATACCCGATAAAAAGGGCATAAATTGGTTCCACCTGCAATAAAATAGCAGAATTAATTCCACTGGTTAATCTGACACCATAAAAAAATAGTATATTGGATAATGTAGTACCAAAAAACCCGATCGCCAATAGATTAAGAAAAAATCTTTTATCTATCAATATGAGAATTGAATTTCTTCTCAATAGGATAAACAGAATCAGACCGGCAGCGGCAATCAGGTTGGTTACAGAAGCAAAAAAAAGCGGGTGAACAAGAGAGACACCATATTTTCCTAAAATCGGGAGAGCTCCATGAATAAATACACAAATAATAACCAGAATGACGCCTTCTTTTTCTTTTTTATCCATAAAAAATCCCTTCAAAGTAATGATTAATCAGTAAAATTATTAAGTGAAATATTGCCAGGGATATATGACTTTAATTGCTTCTGTTAAAAATTGATTTCTTTTATTATCCCTAAAATTATCACTGTTATTCCTTACCTTAATACCATTAGATATTTTTTCAACTGTTATGTTATAATAATACTATCATAGATTATGAGAAAGGGCAGTTATGTTATTCTTAAATCATAGGAAAAATAATTTGTCCGTCGCGTTTCTAAGCCTGCTTTTTATTATACTGTTTACACATCCAACCCTTGCTCAGCCTTCTACTGTTATTTATGTTCTAAATCTGGAAGGAACGATCAACCCGATTACAGCCCAATATATAGTAGGCGGAATAGAGGAGGCGGAAAATAACCAGGCAGAATGCATCATCATACAGATGGATACTCCCGGCGGTTTAGATGATTCAATGAGAAAAATTATTAAAGAAATGCTAAATACCCGTGTACCTGTCATTATCTATATTGCCCCACAGGGTGCCAGAGCTGCCTCTGCCGGAGCTTTTATTACCTTAGCAGCAAACATTGCAGCCATGGCTCCCGGTACCAATATTGGTGCGGCACATCCGGTTGCCATGGGTGAAGGCCAGATGGATGAAGAAACCAAAGAAAAGGTAGTGAATGATGCGGCTGCCTATATTAAGACAATCGCTGATAATAGAAATAGAAACGAAGACCTAGCTGAAAAATTTGTAAGGGAAAGCATATCTATCACCGAACAGGAAGCACTCGAAAGCAATATTATCGAATTTATCTCTGATAGTCTGGATGAATTGATTTTTATGATTGATGGCGTAAGGGTAACAACCATCGAAGGAGATAAAAGATTAAGTACTATGGGAAAAGAAATGGTTGAATATAAAATGTCAGTCAAGGATTTATTTCTTAATTCCCTTTCCAACCCTAATATCGCCTATATCCTTCTATTTTTAGGTATTTATGGAATCCTGGGTGAATTCAGCACTCCCGGGGCGTTGTTCCCGGGTATATTTGGCGGTATATGTCTCATCCTTGCCTTTGTAGCTTTTCAGATGATACCAATCAATTTTGCCGGTATCATTCTGATTACAATAGGCATCATTTTATTTATCTTTGAAATCTATACACCAACTTTTGGTCTACTTACCCTGGGAGGAATCACTTCTTTAACCCTGGGTTCTTTTATGTTAACCAAAGACATGGCTCCCTTCTTAAGAATTTCCTCAGGTGTGATTCTTACCATAGTAGCTGCCACCGGAATATTCTTTCTATTTGCAGTAACCAAGGGTATTAAAATACAATGGAAAAAACCAATTTCTGGCAAAGAAAGCCTGGTTGGCATGATTGGAACAGCCAGGACTTATTTAAATCCGGGCGGTCAAATCTTTATCCATGGAGAATTATGGCAAGCTACCGTCTTTGACGGAACACATATTAAAAAAGGAGAAAAAGTTATTGTCATATCTTTAGAAGGACTTCGTTTAATGGTCAAGAAAACTGATAAAAAGGAGGAATAAAATGGATATTATTACTTCATCAAGCCTTTATCTTGGTATTCTGATTATTATTTTGATTATCCTGTCTCAAGCTATCAAAATCGTTAAAGAATACGAGAGAGGTGTTATCTTTCGTTTGGGAAGAGTTGTCGGTGCAAAGGGACCGGGTCTTATTATTCTTATTCCAATTGTTGACCGTATGGTAAAAGTAAGCCTGCGAACCATCAATATGGATGTGCCTGCCCAGGAGGTCATCACCAGTGATACGGTTCCCATTAAAGTTAATGCAGTGATTTATTTTCGGGTTATTGATCCGGTTAAAGCCATCATTTCAGTGGAAAACTATATTACTGCCACGTCCCAAATAGCCCAGACCACCCTTAGAAGTGTCCTGGGAGAAAGGGATCTGGATACTTTCTTGTCCCAAAGGGAAAAAATAAACCAAACACTCCAACAGATTGTTGATGAACAGACTGATCCCTGGGGAATTAAGGTTAGCACGGTAGAAACCAAAGATGTGGAATTACCGGAAAATATGCGGCGTGCCATGGCCAAACAGGCAGAAGCAGAAAGAGAAAGAAGAGCAAAAGTCATTCACGCTGAGGGCGAATTCCAGGCATCGGAAAAACTGGTTCAAGCGGCAGAAAAGATGAGCTTACAGCCGCTGGCTCTGCAATTACGTTATTTGCAAACCCTGGGAATTATTGCAGCAGACAAGAATACCACAACTGTATTCCCATTCCCTATGGAGTTTGTTAAACCATTTTTAGATATTTATAATAAGCATCAGGAATCTACTGCCAAAGCTGAAGAAAAGAAAAAATAACACAATACAGTATACTTAGAGGAGGGACCTCCCCTGTAACGTCTATGCTCTACTTCAAACTGAAGATGTGTTACCTATAAAAACTGTTTTGTAAGAGATATAGATGAAGTATGAAAGTGATCATTTCTATTAATCAATCACTTTGTATACTTCATCTCCACCTCTTACTCTTTCTTCTACCTTAATCCCGACAGAGTCACCAGCACTGGCCGAATCTACCTGCTCTTTATCAATTTGCATTGATTCAATTTCCTGCGAAAAATCAGTGGTATGACCGCTAAAATGCAAGGTATCCCCTATCCGAATCTCTCCTGAATCAATATCGATGGCCGCTACTTCTATCTTTGCAAAATAATCAATGACATGACCAATCAATTTTTTCTCCATTTTTCCACACCTCCTTTTTTAGATGCTTTCTTAAAGACATTATTAAAATTCATTCCATATATTAGGAAAAATAGTCTTTAATATGCCCTGCCAAAATAGACGAGAGAAGTAGATTCTTTGCCACAATAAATACATTTTCCTTTTTCTTTATTATTCTCCATCGCCAGACATCGAATGGTAGCTTTAGTTTCTTTTTTTATCTGGTTTTCACATTCTTCACAACCACACCAATAAGCTTTGACAAAACCACGTTTCTCTGCTATTATTTCTTTAAATTGCTCATAATGATCGGCAAATCGGATATTTTCCTCCAAACGTGTCCTGGCTTGCATATATAGATTATTTTGGATATCTCCCATCCATTTTTCTACAGTTAAAATCAATTCGTTTTCCTTGACAATAACTTTATTTCCTTTATCTCTTCTTACCGCTACAACCTGCTGCTGAGCCAAATCACGAGGGCCAATTTCTAATCGAACAGGAACACCCTTCATTTCCCATTCATTAAATTTCCATCCCGGGGTATAGGCATCCCGATCATCCAACTCAACCCTAAACTTTTCAGACAAAAGTGCTTTTAATTCCAGGGCTTTCTTCAACACGTCCTGTTTAGTCTTATCAAAAAGAATCGGAACAATGACAACTTGAATGGGGGCCACTTTTGGTGGCAATTTTAAACCACGTTCATCTCCGTGAACCATAATGATTCCCCCCACAAGTCGTGTCGAGGTTCCCCATGAGGTAGTCCAGGCATACTGTTCTTCCTGATTTTCATCTAAAAAACGAATATCAAAGGCTTTGGCAAAATTTTGGCCCAGATTATGGGAAGTACCGGCCTGCAAAATTTTTCCATCACCCATCAATGCTTCCAAAGTATAGGTATGCATGGCTCCGGCAAATTTTTCATTACTGCTTTTCTTACCGACTAGTACCGGAATAGCCAGGTCATTTTCAATGTAATCCTTGTAGACAGCCAATATTTTTAGAGTCTCTTCTTCAGCTTCCTCCTGATTTTTATGTGCAGTATGACCCTCCTGCCATAAAAATTCTGTGGTCCTTAAAAAGGGACGTGTGACTTTTTCCCAGCGCACAATATTAGCCCATTGATTGATTAAAATTGGTAAGTCACGCCAGGAGTGGACCCATTTGGAATAAAGACTGCCAATAATAGCTTCTGAAGTTGGCCTCACAGCCAACCGTTCTTCTAACTTTTGATCCCCTCCATGGGTAACCCAGGCTACTTCGGGTGCAAACCCCTCCACATGTTCAGCTTCCTTTTTTAACAAGCTCTCCGGGATAAAGAGGGGGAAATAGGCATTTTTATGCCCGGTTGCTTTGATCTTCTGGTCCAGACACTGCTGCATATTTTCCCATAAAGCATACCCGTATGGTTTAATAACCATACATCCCTTTACCATTGTATAATCAGCCAAATCAGCTTTTCTGACCACATCGATATACCATTGGGAAAATACTTCATCTTTAGCTGCGATTTCTTTTACGAATTCTCCGTCATTCATGATTGCTCTCCTTAGTTTTTTTGCTGATACAAAAGATATTATGATTGCAAAAATTTTATCATATTTCCCTGCAATTGTCTAAAGAACCATTTACTAGATTCCATAGTGCAAGCTTTTCTAAACACGAATCCAATACAACATCCCTCAAAAACATTTTATACAATATATTTTCCCTCTTATCCCTGTAAATATATCGATAAAATAAAAACCAACGCACCCGCATAGCGGATGGTTTTAAGAAGCCTCTAAAAGAAGCTTACATTCTTCCTGGACAGTTTGCTCTATGCTTTTTTCTCTTGATATAGTTACGGTATCCTTTTGGACTATTCTTTCAAAGCAATGGTGCTTCTATTTTTATATATCACTTTGTTTAAAAAATATTCAGA
>CAYSAA010000070.1:0-1517 GCA_964428905.1 uncultured Atribacterota bacterium | reverse complement strand
TTCTACTTCAGAGGAATATACCTTTCTCTACAGTAAGGTACTTAACAATAATTTTGCCAGTGCTTTTGAAGTAATGCATGATATATTAAACCATTCCCTGTTCAGAGAAGAGGATATAATGCATGAAAAATCTGTGGTTATCGAAGAAATCAATAAATATCAGGATATTCCCGAAGATTGGATTGGTTTTTTAATCAATCAATTATTATGGAAGGATACTGTACTGGGTCAGAATGTTTTAGGGGAAAAAGAGACAGTCAGAGAACTTAATCGTGCGAAAATATTGCAATACTTTCATAAGATCTATCAGCCAAAAAACATGGTGATTAGTATTACCGGAAATGTTTCACTGGAAACTGTCAAAGAGGTTATTAAAAATTTACCCTTTATTCCAAAGGAGACAATACGTGAAAATGTACCGAAAATTTATTTTAAAGAACAAATAGCTCCTGAGTTATTGGTAACACCCAAAAAAGTAAATCAAACTCATTTATGTTTTGGTTTTGAAGGTGTTTCCAGATTTCATCCTGAAAAAATAACCATGGACCTGCTTAACATTATCCTGGGGGCAGGGCTTAGTTCTCGATTATTTCAGGAGATTCGTGTTAAAGAGGGCTTAGCCTATGATATTCATTCTTATTCCCAATATTTTAATGAAACTGGGTCTTTTAATATTTATTCCGGTGTAGACCCGGGTAAACTGAATCGTAGTATTGAAACAATATTAAAGGAATTAAAAAAGTTAAAAAATGACAAAATGGGTACCAAAGAACTTCAAAAAGCAAAAGAAATGTATAAAGGAAGTATTTTGCTAGGGCTGGAGAGTACCCTGAGTCATGCTTTTCGAATGGGGAGTTATTTATTGTTATATAAAAAAGAATATCAATACCGGGAACTGATAGAGAAGATTGAAAATGTTCAACCTGAAGATATTAGAAAACTGGCGCAAGAAATATTTCTAAGTAGAAAAATTAATTTAGTCATTTTCTATCCCAATGATATAAAAATAGATCAGAACAAGTTGTTGGACAAATTAGAAGTTTAGAGATAGCAGGAGTGATAAATGCCATTGGACTTAAGAATTGGGGATATTGTTAAATTAAAAAAGAAACACCCATGTGGCGGTTATCATTGGGAAGTGATCAGGACAGGCATAGATATAGGGTTAAAATGTCTTTGCTGTGGACGTAAAGTCTTGGTGCCTCGGGTTAAGATTGAAAAAAGAATTAAACAAGTGATTAAAAGAGATTAAGATAAGCCATCTGATCATTTTTTACCTGAAGTCCAAAGCAGGCAGTTGTATTGCTTAGAAATATCCAGTTAATAGAAAAGAAAAAGCAGCACAAAAAGTAACCAGGAAAAAGGCACACCTCTTTTAGAGGTTCTTACAGCCACCCGCTATGCGGGTGCGATATTTATTGGAAATTTCTTGATATATGAAAAATATAGTGCTATAATGTTTAAGCATTTTTCCTTGCCCCTGTCCAAAGAGAAGGGGCTATTTAGACCAGAAGGAG
>CAYSAA010000069.1:0-1696 GCA_964428905.1 uncultured Atribacterota bacterium | reverse complement strand
ATCATCTTATGAAGTTCCGGCTCATCTGTTTGGCTAACCCATTTTACTTTCATCATAGCAGTAACCAGGGAAGGGCCTAAAATGTATTGAAAGAAGGTTATTCCTATAGCCAGTATTAAATAAGTCGTTAAATTTCCTGCTCCAAGGTAGGTACCAATACCGACAATAACGCCATAAAGTATAGCAAACATTAAAATAATTAACATCCATATTCTCAGTTGGAGACTCATTATTTTCTCCTTTACTTAGCAAGGTAAAATATTATAGTCATTATAATATATTGTATTTTTGTGAACAAGAAAAACATTATTCTATCTTAGAAACCATATAGAATATTAATCCTTATGGAAATAAAAGACAATATTATTTTTTTTTATTTTCTGAGTCCTCAATAATTTCTGCATCAACAGTGGTTTCAGAATGACTTTCTTCGCCTGTCGGGCTTGACTGCTTGTCGGATGATAATTCTTCTTCTACGGGCTCTAATGGAATGATAATCCAGGCGATGATATAGGCAATAATACCTCCCCCTCCAAAGAAAATGGTCAATATGGCTAAAAGCCGGATAATCGTAGAGTCAACATTGAAATATTCAGCAATTCCACCACATACTCCGGCAATTTTGCTATCTTTTCGAGAGCGATATAACTTTTTCATACAATTTACCTCCAAATTTAATATCCCGGACTAATAATAGTATTCTGTTTTATGATTTATTTCTACTGTATTGTTCATTGTCATATTCTGATGATAATAATTAATACCTGAATACACATTAATTTAGCTTTATCATAATAGAAATATGGTTAACTGACAAGTCAATAATAAGGGATATAAATAAATCTCTGAAAAAGCAACAAAATTGACCATTGATTTAGATTATTATATTATATTTTATATCAGGAAAAAAGATAGATACAGCTATTTCTGGCAGCAGATTCCAAAAAATAATAGAAGTATCTCAGCACATGGTAAAATTGAGGACTGCTGGGATAAAATATTTTACTCTTTTTTCCGTCCCTGCTTACATATAATATACAAACCTAAAACAATCAATGCCATAGGCCAGAGAATGGGATAAATTCTTTGCATGATGGGAATATGAGATGTTTCAGTGACAAGTACAAACAAGCCAAAAGCTATAATAATTAAACCGGTGTAAAGCGGCCACTTTTGGTTACTGGAATCTTTCTCTAATAGATGTTGAGTATGGATAACATAGACAGGCAAAAAAGCAATTCCTATGAAAAAGAAGAATAAGGCACCTTCAAATGGCCCGAGGTCAAAATTGTCATTTACCACAGCAAAAAGGCCAACCATAAAGATAATGCATCCGGCAATAAGAAAACCAAGGGATCCTTTTTTCTGTGTACCACCACGGTAGAGATAGGCAGCAAAAAAAATAATACCGATAAACAGTAAAATCCACTGCTCATTGAACAGGTGAAAATTAGAAAGTGTCCAGAGAACACCTATAATGATTAAAATTATACCCAGGAAAGTATTTCTTCCTATATTCATTATTTTAGATGTACCATCCTATCCGGCAGTATTTTTTTCTAACTTAACAGACCCTGAATAATCAGATCCGTTGCCTTGTTCTCGTTTAAACCCCTGGCCATTAAAGTTTGTAACTGTTTGGAATCCACACTTCCTAATGCTGCCTCATGGGTAATATGGGCTTTGGGGTGGTTAA
>CAYSAA010000068.1:0-1659 GCA_964428905.1 uncultured Atribacterota bacterium | reverse complement strand
AATAATTGAAAATGAAATATATTGTTTTATGGGGGAGCCTGTAATCAGGCTGAGAAAAGAATGGCATTTCTTGACCCTTAGAACCTGAACTGGTTAATACCAGCGGAGGGAAATGTAAATGCTATCGAAGCACAGGCTCTTTATAGAGACCTGTGTCTTTTTTTTATAGAGTGAGAATCGAAAAAGGAATGATTATGATCAATACAAAAATATTATCCATTTCAGCCTTATTTATAGCCCTGGGCACCCTTACCAGTCATCTGATATATATTCCGGTTGGGGTTTCCAAATGTTTTCCGGTACAACACCTGATTAATGTCTTGTCTGCTGTCATATTGGGTCCGGGATATGCACTCTGGAATGCCTTTGCCATTTCCGTATTGAGGAATATTACCGGTGTTGGGACCCTTCTGGCCTTTCCCGGCAGTATGTTTGGGGCACTATTGGCTGGTATCGTTTATCAAAAGACCAGGAATCAATTTTATACCGTCTTTGGTGAGGTGTTTGGCACCGGAATTATTGGTGGCTTGGTTGCCTATCCGGTAGCCAGATATTTGATTGGCCAAGAGGCAGCTTTGTTCTTTTTTGTCCTGCCTTTTTTGGTCAGTACCATAGGAGGGAGCATCATCGCTTATCTTATTTTAAAGAGATTACCGACAAGCAATTTTATAAAAAATGGAGTAGTAAAAAATAAAAAAATACAAAGAAGGTGAAAAATATGAAAGAGTTAAAACGTGTGTTAACCATTGCTGGTTCTGATTCCGGAGGAGGTGCGGGTATACAGGCGGATCTAAAGACCTTCCAGGCCTTTGATGTCTATGGCATGTCTGTCATTACCTCCGTTACTGCACAGAATACCCAGGGAGTTCGTTCTGTTTACGATATCTCCCCAGAGGTTATTGCTGACCAGTTAGATATGGTGGTATCAGACATCGGAGTTGATGCGGTTAAGATTGGCATGCTTTCCAATGCCGATATTATTCAAGTTGTGGCAAAGAAAATTTCTGAATGTCAGTTGAAAAAGGTAGTCCTGGATCCCGTTATGATTGCCAAAAGCGGACACCCTTTATTAAGGGAGAATGATAGAGAATATTTAATAATAGAACTGTTACCCCTGGTAGACCTGGTAACCCCCAATATTCCCGAGGCCGAAATCATGAGCAGTATCAAGATAGAAAACTTGGCAAGTATGAAACAAGCTGCCCAACAAATCAAGGAGTTGGGTGCTAGTTATGTGCTGATAAAAGGAGGTCATCTAAAAGGAGCAGAGATTGTAGACCTCTTGTTATGTAACAATGAGTTTTTTACCTATCAAACGAAAAGGATTGAAACTAAAAATACTCATGGTACGGGATGTACACTCTCATCAGCCATTGCAGCCAGTCTTGCCCAAGGAAACAGTTTAAAAGAGGCGATAGAGATTGCCAGGGATTATGTCTTTAAGGCCATCAAAAATGCACCCGGCAATATTGGGCAGGGCAGTGGACCCCTGTATCACCATATAGATCCTCCCTTTATCAGTCATTTTCAGAAATCCGCCCTGGACTTTGAAAAATGGTTTGAGAAGAATGAACCTATTTTTAATTCAGAATTGAAGGCATTAAAGGAGATGGTAACAGACCCTGAACATTGTTTAAGTGTAGGAATTGGAGACGGAAT
>CAYSAA010000067.1:0-2845 GCA_964428905.1 uncultured Atribacterota bacterium | reverse complement strand
GGCTTTCTCGTAGGTTAGTGTAAATCTTTCTTGGGTGGTAATCTCTTTGATCTTAAGTTCCTGGTGGTCATACTCATCAAGTAAGTGCAAAGCTTTTTGATAATCCAGGATGACTTGTAGTAATCCGGTTGCTTCCGGAGATTCCAAGTTTTTTTGTAGTAGAAGTCTTTCTATCATGCTGGCAGTTTTCTGAAGTTCTTTTATCTTTGCCTGATTTTCCTGTAATCTTTTTTGGTTGATGGAATATCCTTCAATCAGATGATTTTTCAGGACATTGGTAGCCCAGATACGGAATTGGGTGCCTCGTTGCGATTTTACTCTATAACCTACAGATATGATTACATCCAAATTATAGCAATTCCTTTTCCTTTCAACTTGCCTATTGCCCTCTTTTTGAACTATCCGGAATTTCCGGATAGTTGAATATTTGGCTAACTCTTTTTCCTTATAGACATTGCCAATATGTTCATTAATTGTGCGAACATCTTTTCCAAACAATTCTGACATCTGTCTTTGGGATAGCCAGACGGTTTCTTCTTTTAAATTCACCTCAAAGGTTTCTTTGCCATCTTCGGTGGTGTAGATGATAATTTCATTTTTATTGTTCATTGGTTCCCTTCATCATTTAGAAAATTATTTTTCATAAAAAAAGTAGTGCGTATTAAAAAAGTATACCGTATAACGTTTAAATGCAAATACAGATGCAAGATGTAAGATTCAAGTTGCAAGTAAATACAATAAAAATAAAATACATTCGGGTATAGTGGGATGAGATTGCTTCGGTAACTTCTTAATATATTTTTCCGTAAATAGTTGTGAAAGGAGCAAAGAAAGCTTGCTGATAGATACAGTCTTCAATAGAATGACCAACACCGGTAAATCCTTCGATATCGGGAGAATAAAAAGTAAAGAAAGTAGGATCTTCTGTTGCTTCTATGGTTATGGAATATTTCAAATTAATCATTTTTATGTATTTTGTTATCTGATTATTTTTCTTTTACCTATTATAGAGTGTATGGTTGATATTTTCAATTTTGCTTTTATTAATCTACCAATTATAGAATAAAGGTTTCAGTGATCAATCTTCTAAATGAAGTTCGAACTGGAGGGCACGTTTTATTTCATCCATCTTATCAGCCGAAATCGAAGTAATTTTTTCACCAAGCTCTTCTTTTTCTATCGTGAAGATTGAATCGGCCTGAAATTTTGTAGGTTTAGAAAGTCCACTAGTTACCAGGACCTCAACCGGATAGATAGAATCAACATTCTTAGTCGTTCCAGGAATGACCACAACATCACTGCTGTATTGGTTCCCCAGATTATTAGAAACCACCAGGAGAGGCCTTACCTTCTTTTTGCCGGGCCCCCAGTATACCTCTCCTCTTTTTGGGAAATTCATGATTGTTCCTCATTTTCCTGTCTTTTGAGGACTTTTTGCTGTGCCTTACGGAGCTCGGAATATGATTCAGCTTTATTGATATAATACTCTTTTAATTGTTCCTCCCTTAATTTATACAGGGAGATTCTAATCACTTTAGATACCGAACCATGTTTTTCTTTTAATTCATTCAGTATTTTATTATCAGATTCGGATAAATAAACTGTATGTCTAGGCATATATATCACCTCTTTGTATGATATAATTATCATACTTTTATGTATTTGTCAATTTTAGTTAAAATTTATATATTGTATAAAGTTGAAACACTGTATCGAGTTCGTGTATATAGTATATAATTCAAATTCAATAAATAGCATGCATTAGCATAGAATACTAAAAACTATATAAAAACTGATTGAACAATATTTTTACTTCCACAGGAATCTGCCAAGGTGTTTGTTCAGCTTTTTGCCAATATATTTGTTTTTTACCCGGTAGGCGATTTTCTTGGGATCACCGCTGTCAACTTTGCTGATATCATTGGCTGCCCAGGCTAATTGATAGAGCATGTTGACAAGTTTGGACATTTATTTTTCTCCCTTCTTGCTTGGGTAACAATGCGGGTTGGATGGTTTATAGTTTTTCGTTTTTGGTTTTCAGACAAAATATTAATAAGAGTATAGCTTAAGTGTATGTGATTGCCACGAAATGATAAATCATTTCTCGCATGAAAAAAAGAGTATAAATTATAACGTTCACCCCCACCTTAATCCTCCCCCCTCAAGGGGGAGGAAATGAGAGAAGAGTTAATTCTCGCATTTAGTAGAGGAAATGAAAGAGAAGTAAATCCATTCCTCATTGGGGAGGAGACGAGAGAAGAGTTAATTCTCGCCTCAATCGAAGGAAATGAGATGGGTCAATCTTTCCCTTAATTGGGAGGAAATAAGAAAAGAGTTAATTCTCGCCTCAATTGAAGGAAGCGTGATAGGTCAATCTTTCTCTCAATAGAAGGATTGTATTTCCATATTTCATCAAACTCCAATGGTTTAGATTATAGTCTTATCTAACTGTCCAGTAAAGCGGGGGAGGTTCAGGGAGAGGGATAGGGTGAGGGGGATAAAATGAAAGAGGCGTATTGGTTATAAAATAAAGTTTTTAGTTATTTGTATAGCACAAGTGATGAGCAAGAGACAATTAAATCAAAAATATTTGATCTAAAAACGAAAAACCATAAACTAAAAACTCTTTTAATTATTTCAATGTGAGTTCGATTGGGAGAGCTATGTTTATTTCATTCATAATATCAGTAGAAAGAAAAGTAATTTTTTCACCAAGTTCATTTTTTCAATGGTAAAAATTGAATCGGCCTGAAATTTTGTAGGTTTAGAAAACCCTTTCTGACCAGAACCTCTACTGGATAAACAGAATCTGTATTCTGAGTAGTACCAGGGATTACTACGACAT
>CAYSAA010000066.1:0-6090 GCA_964428905.1 uncultured Atribacterota bacterium | reverse complement strand
ATATTTTCCATATTGCACCTATTTCATTAAAGTATGAGTAAAAACTATATTGCGTATCAAGTCCAAACCAGTATATAGCATCGAGTATGTAGTATATAGTCAAATACAAATTCGTTGGTCTTCTGGTTTTTATTTTCATCAAACTGTTTAAACAACATCTTTTTTTACTTCATTTTGAGAAATTCTTCTACTTCTATCCCAGCTCTTCTGATTAATCCACGTAGTAATCCTGGAGCTCATTCTTTTTAAACAATTGCCTCTTCGATAAAAGCACTTTCTTTATCTGTTTCTTTAATTATTCTATTGTGTTTCTTTTGCACGTAAAGATAGCCTTTTATAACATTCTTTATCTTCTCTACTGCTTTATCTAATGTTTACTCCCTGACTCATACTTCCTGGCAGTTTTGGCATCATCCAGGTTTTCTGTTACAAAATGACTGATGATGATTCCTTTTGATTGGCAGTATTTTCTTAAATCATTGATGATATTTTCCGGGATTCTTGCGCCTAAAGCTATTTTATTCATTATGAGCACCTCTGTTAGCAAATGATATCATCAGATAGCAACACTGTCCATTGTTATCAGGTGAAATAGGAGAAAAACGGTTTCAGTTTTTATGCTGGTATAAAGTCTATCCCTAATATATACTTAGGGTGCCATTAAAGCTCCGTATATTTCTGTAATCGTGGGAATAGCAAGATTATGTTCCTTGGCCATACGAATCAGTGTTCCTCCGAATATATCTCCTTCATGCCGATTATTGCCCTTTTCATAATCCCTTTGGAAGGAAGTTTTGGTTTCATAAGGGAAATTTTGGGCTTTTTGTAGAGTTTTCTCCACAATATCCTGCTCAAAATCTATATTTTTTGCTTTCCCTATTAAAACAACTTCTTTCATGATATTTTCGGTCATGCTCTTTAACTTATCATCAGCAAGTACTTCCCCTATTGTTTTTCCTGAATAGGCAGTCGTTAAACTAAATGCTGAAATAAAGATATACTTTTCCCATATTGCCGAATAAGGATTATCATACCAGGTACTGCTAATCCCCATTTCTTTAAAGAATTCAATCATAGATTGATAGTTATAGCTCTGGTTTTGAGGGTCTTTGCCAAACACAATATGCCCTTCAGGCCCTTTTTGCCTGATGGTACCAGGTTTTTCAATACTGGAGGAAACATAGACAGCAGCAGGTAAGATGGTAGCTTTTGGTAAACCGGTCCGGATCCGCTCATAGATATCTACCCCGTTAAGCAAGGGTAAAATGATGGTATCCACAGTGCTATTTTTTGCAATAGAGGCAACGGCATTATTCAAGTCATAGCCTTTGACACATAGCAAATATAAATCAGGGGCAGGAATATGTCTTATATTATCTGTGGCAATATTCGGAAAACATGGAAATTCCTCTTTATCGGTAACCAGCCTTAGACCCTGTTGCTGGATGGTTTTTAAGTGTTCTCCCCGACCAATAAAATATACCTGTACAGTAGGTTTATCCTTGCTGATTTTATGGGCTATTCTACCTCCAAAATAACCGCCAACACCCCCAATACCATAAACACATAAACTTTTAATAATTTTAGACATATTTATCCTTTCTATTCTAGGTATTATTACAATCAACCTTGAGTCCATCCGTTGCAAGAAAATGAAGTTTCTTTTTTTCAGTTTAAGTTTGTATTACATGGATGTCAAATTGATGTTTCCTTGTTTTTCTAAAACAGAGTTTGAAACAGGGGACGGTTCTCTGTATCATTGTTATGATACAGAGAACCGTCCCCTGTTTGGACTGTTTGGATACTATTTTTCAATAATTGTCCCGCTTTCTTCTTTAATCGCTTTGATCAGATTATCTAAAGATGCAATGATGGCTTTCTCCCCTCCGTTGCTTAAAAATCTTAAACAGGCTTTTACTTTTGGGCCCATACTGCCATCTAAAAAATGTCCTGCATCATAATACTGTTGGGCTTGTTTTGAGGTAATTTTATGGAGACTCTCTTCATTAGATTTACCAAAATTGATTTTTACATTTTCTACATCTGTAAGAATAATAAAAAAATCAGCTTTGACAACCTCAGCCAGTCTTTCCCCGGCTAAATCTTTATCTATAACCGCCTCAATTCCCTTGTAATGTCCTTCTTGATTCTTTAAAACTGGTATTCCACCACCTCCGGATGCTATAACAATCATTCCCATGTCCACCAATCCTCTAATAACATCTCCTTCTAAATTAGCAATGGGATCAGGAGAAGGAACTGTTCTTCTCCAGCAATACTCTCCATTTGGTTTTACCTTCTTGATAATATACTCCGGATGATCTCTTTTGATTTGCTTAGCTTCTTCTTCAGTTAAAAAATTACCCACTGGTTTTGACGCTTTGTCACCAAAAAATTCCGGATCATTTGGGTCAACTAAAACTTGATTAATTAATGCACATACTGGTTTATTAATTTCAATTTTAGTAAGATGTTCTCTTAATGTTTGCTGTAACATATAACCAATTTGTCCCTGAGTCATTGCGCCTAATATATCAATGGGATGAGGAGGTACAGTATTTTTCCCTAATTCTTGTTGAACCATTAAATTTCCAACTTGGGGACCATTGCCATGAGTTATAATCAGGCGGTCATTTTCATCAAGGTCTTTTATTATTTCTGCAATATATTTAGTCGTTCTGTAACAATTTTTATATTGCTCCTCGGTAGTTCCCTTTTCATCTGATTGTTTTATGGCATTCCCACCTAATGCTATTAAAAATCTTTTATTCATGTTTATTGCCTTCTATTTTAGTAAACCGGTCTTTTGATTGAACGAATTAATAAGCTCATCAATCTTGCCAATCTGACTGCGAATACTGCCCCAATAGTTTTCATAATCATACCACTGGGCATTTAATTCATCCAAATCTTTACCCTGCTGTTCTATCCAGGTGAAATATTTTAGGTTGTGTATCCTTTTTCGGTCATAGTAGTTTAATTCCTGCATATAATCGATGGAGAGTGCTTTGAGATTACGATGATAATCAATTGCTGCATCGGTCTCATCATAGGGTCCGAACACTTCTTTCAATTCCTTCAGTCTTGAACCATATAGCTCCATAGAATCAGTAAATACCGTAAAAACAATATCTTTCTCGGTAAGTTCATAATATTTAGCAAATTTGATAGCCATGATTAAATTGGCCACACTGGAAATTCCCAGCAGGGGTAATTGCTCTATCATATGGTTAGAAACACCTTTTTTACTTAAATATTTTTGTCCGGTCGGTTCATTAAATAGACGAATAAGTCCCATGGTATTATTGTCATCCACTGCAATAACCATATCAGTATTTTTTACATTATGAATCCAGGGTACATGTTTATCTCCAATTCCTTCAATACGATGGGCACCAAAACCATTGGCAGAAAGAGTCGGGCATTGTAGCGCTTCACCGGCAGCGACTTTGCTGGTTGGAAATACCCTTTTTAAATAATCCCCACATCCCAAGGTCCCGGCCGAACCGGTGGTGAGAACTACCCCAGCATAGTTATCTTTTGGACCCATAATCTGGGATAAAACCTCTTCAATTGCCTGTCCGGTAATATCATAATGCCAAAGGTAATTACCAAACTCATCAAACTGATTAAATACCACCACATTATCCCTGGTCTTTTTTAATTCCCAGGATTTATCAAAAATTTCTTTTACATTGCTCTCAGTGCCCGGGGTAGCAATAACTTCCCCAGCCACTTTGGATAACCAATCAAAACGTTCTCTGCTCATCCCTTCCGGTAGAATAGCAATGGACTCGCAGGAAAGCAGGTCAGCATCATAGGCACCCCCACGGCAATAATTACCGGTAGAAGGCCAAACGGCTTTTTGAGAAGTAGGATCAAACTGACCGCTAACCAATCGCGGAACCAGGCAACCAAAAGTTGCTCCAACCTTGTGGGCCCCGGTAGGAAACCACTTACCAACCAGACCTATAACCCGGGCTTTAATTCCGGTTAATTCGGGAGGTATTTCCAGAAAGTTAACCCCATCAAAGAGTCCACCCTCTTTTACCGGTTGATTCTTCCAGGTAATGCGAAATAAATTGTAAGAATTGATATCCCATAATCCTATATTCTTTAATTTATCTTTGATTACATCGGGAATAAGTTCAGGATTTTTCATCTGTTTAAAAGTGGGAATCATAATATTTTTTTCTCTGGCTCTCCCTATGGTTTTTTTAAGCTGTTCCTGTTTAATAGTAAGATCAATCATTTTTATACTCCTTTTAAAATTAGTAAAGCATAATCTTAGTACAGGGGTCGGTTCTTATGCTTTATTTACCACCCATGGTTAAATTCATCACTGCCTTTGCAGTGTGCAATCTATTTTCTGCTTCATCGTAGATAATTGAATGGGGGCCATCGATAACCGAATCTTCAACTTCGTTTCCCCTATCCGCCGGAAGTGCATGCATATACATTACTTCTTTGTTGGCTAGTCCCATCATTTCCTCAGTGCATTTCCAGTCTTGGTATGACTCAAGTAAATTATCAACCACGTCGGTACTTTGACTGGTTACCCAACTTCCCCAATTTTTCGGTATTACTACATCTGCATCTTCATATGCTTCTTCCATATTATGAGTAATTTTAAAAGTGCCACCATTTTTTTCTGCGTTTTCCTTGGCCTGGCTTATAGCCCAATCAGGTAAATGATAGCCTTTGGGATAAGCCAGGGTTACATCCATTCCATATCTGGGGAATAAAAGGATTTGAGTAAGCGGAACCGAAATGGGTTTTTTGTGACTGGTTGCATAGGCCCAGATAATAGATATTTTAGTACGTTTTATGTCTCCAATTTTCTCTTTTATGGTCATTAAATCAGCAATGCCCTGCATGGGATGATATAAATCGCATTGTAAATTCATAATGGGAACTGAAGACCATTGAGCCATTTCTCTTAAATATTTATTTCCTGTTTCCCAGAAGCAATTTCTACAGGCAATAGCATGGCCAAATCTTGATAAAATAATTGCCGTATCTTTGGCTACTTCACCATGAGATATTTGCATAGTGCTGGTATCCAGGAAATTGCCATGCCCGCCCAATTGAGCAATACCTGCTTCCATAGAATTTCTTGTTCTGGTTGACTGTTCAAAGAACATTAAAAAGATTGTTTTATAAAGTAAATAAGGTGTAGGAACTCCCATGGCAAATTTTTTCTTCAAATCAAAAGATACTTCCAGTAAGGTGTCTATTTCCTCTTTTGTCCATTCCTGAAGTGTGATAAAATGTTTTCCTTTAAATAATGTCTGCATTTTATTCTCCTTTACTATTGATCCTGTTTGTTACACATAACGATTTACATAAATCATTGGTATCACTGCATACATAGCAGCCGCTTTGACCAACTCAGTTTTCCAGGTCTTTTCATTTGGCGCATGTGCCTGATCTTCATGTCCGGGTCCAAAACCAATACAGGGAATTCCATATCTACCCATAATTGATACCCCGTTGGTAGAAAAAGTCCACTTATCTACCAAGGGTTGTTCCTTAAACAATCCCTGGTAGGCTTTTATTAAAGTTTGACAGGAGGGATGTTCTTCTTGTAAAACCCAGGTTGGGAAATAACTTTGAGTTGGATACACCAGCCCTGTATAGGAAGGTTTGGAATAATCATAGATTTCCACATCGGCTTTGACGGACTTAACTGACGGTAAGTCCTTTATTTGTTGTAATGCATACTCCCAGGTTTCACCATCTGTCAATCTTCTATCAATAGAAATTGTACATTTATCGGCAACCGCACATCTGGAAGGTGAACTAAAAAATATTTCAGAAACAGTTAAGCTCCCTTTGCCCAGAAAATCATTGTCCATTAAATCTTCGTGTAACGCTTTTAATTCACTTATGATTGGTGCCATTTTATAGATAGCATTATCTCCTCTCTCCGGTGCCGAACCATGGCAGCTTATCCCGTGAGTAGTTACCTTAATTTCCATTCTTCCTCTTTGGCCTCGATATATATTACAGGATGATGGTTCTGTAATTACCACAAATTCCGGCTTAATTTTATCTTTCTCAATAATATATTGCCAGCAAAGCCCATCA
>CAYSAA010000065.1:0-22372 GCA_964428905.1 uncultured Atribacterota bacterium | reverse complement strand
AATAAAAATGATGTTTTTTTATTTTATTGAAATAACAACTTCTTCGGGAATTAATCGAATTAAATTAATTTCAGATGGTAATTCAGTTTGTAATTTTATCTTATCCTCCCCGGCATCAGAGAGGTCTACATAAACCTTAATATCCTCTTTTGTTATAGTATTTATACAACTGTATTTCCCACCAACTCTAATATCAACCATTTCTGGATTTAACTGGTAATCCAAGAAAGGTGATGCTTCTCTGATTTCAATGATGATATCTTCAAATAATTGCTCTTCTTCCCTTTCTTCAACCTGAATTTGTATCTCAATCAAAGCCTGTTGCTCATCAGTAAGATAAATTCCTTCACCCATAATTGGCGGAACCTTTACAGTGAGTGTTTTAGTAATTCCGTTTACATCAATAGGAATCGTTTCCAAAAAATCTATAAAACTAATTTTGGAATAATTTCCATAAATTTCCAACTGGTTAGGATCTGCCTCGATTTTAGATACAAAAAATCCTGGGGCTGGTTTGCCAATAATTCGAGGTTTAACGGGCAATACTTTTTCAGGATAGCCTTCACCAACTTGAACTAATATTGAAACAGTCTCCGGTTGAATATCAATATTATTAATAATAGAACTATCCGTACTGTATATTGCTACTTTCTCAACACTACTAAGATCATTGCTGATAGATGAAATATCTATATCAATTTTAACCTGTTCGATTTGATTAAGTACTGAGCCCGGGCCTGTAACCACGACCTCATTTGGTACGATTTCCGGTTCACCTTTTAGTGAATAACCTTTTTCAGGTAATCCAATTAAATTATATTCCACCACATATTCTCTTTTTAAAACCGCTTCCACTGTAACCCTGATTTCATCGGGAATAGTTTTAACAATATTGGTGTTTTTTGGTATGATAGTTTGGACAACTAATTGGTATTCTCCAGCCTCTTTAATATTTTGCAAATCAACGGTACCAACAATTTTTTGTGCTGAAATATTTTCTATAATATTTTGTGGTCCTTTAATACCAACACTCACTTTATCTCTAATCTCTTTAATCGATAAATTATGATCTAAATTAATCGGCACTATTTCAATATCATAATATTTTTCAGCAGAAATATTATATTCGCTTGCTATATAAAACCAAAGTATAATGGCCATTACAAAAGCTAATAATTTTATATCAATATTATTTACTAACCATTTTTTAAATCCAATCATTCTTACTTACCTTTTTTAATCATATCAAAAATACCCAAAGTTTTTGGTCGGTACAAATTTTGTAAAAATTTCTTCAATAGTTGTTGTTTTAAAGGCCTGGTAAGTCTCCCATCAATTGCTACAGAAATTGTGCCTCTTTCTTCTGACACCACAATAACTAATGCATCAGAAGTCTCGCTTAATCCAATTGCAGCTCGGTGTCTTGTACCCAAGGATTTCTTAATATCACTTCTCTTGGTCAATGGCAAAATACAATTTGCGCCCATGATGCGATTTTTTCTGATAATTACTGCACCATCATGCAAAGGAGAATTGGGTATAAATATCGAGTAAAGTAGTTCTGAAGAAAATTCACTATTCAAGCTAATTCCTGTTTCCAAAATGTCCTGAAGGCCGACTTCTCTTTCCAATACAATTAAAGCACCTATTTTCTCAGCTGATAACATCGGTAATACCATAATGATACCATTAATCAGTTCTTCCCATTTTTTGTTTTCCCCTTCCTGGGGAAACAAGGGTAAATTAATTAGAAATCCACCTTTTCCCATTTTTAAGAGCAAACGCCTGAGTTCAGGTTGGAATATAATGGGAATTGCTACGACTAACATGGCCATTAAACCTTTGATCAACCAATTGATGGTCCTTAAACCAAACCAATCAGAAATAAGTGAGAATATAAAAAGAGCAGCCAAACCTTTGATAATCTGCACAGCCGGTGTGTCTTTAATTAACAATAACACATTATATAATATGATAGTAATGAGAATGATATCTAAAATATCCAATAAAGAAATATTGAGTGGCATACTTATATAACTCTTCCCTCTTATCTATCCTTTTATACCATTCTTTCCAAGCAACATTGCCTCTATTTAGGATTTCAGGTAAAAAATATTTCAGTTAGCTCATCTTTATCTTTATGATAAAAACCATTTATTTAACCATTGCCACCTTCAAAGAAGTTGGTAATGGTTAAATAAAAAAGCCATCACATTATCATCTTACCAAAACATAAACTATGATGGCTAATCTTACTATAAGTATCAACTAAATAGCAGTATAACAAGAACAATTGGTGTTAACGTTTGGAGAATTGGTAACTTGCTCTTGCTCCTTTCTGACCATACTTTTTCCTTTCCTTCATTCTGGCATCACGTTCCAGCATTTTTTCTTTTTTCAAGGCAGGTCTTAATGAATTGTCATACTCTATTAATGCCCTTGCTATTCCATGCCTTACTGCACCTGACTGACCGGTTGTTCCCCCTCCGGTAACTTTGATATTTACATCCAATTCGTCAAATTTTTTAACTAAATGTAATGGCTCTTCTACTGCTAATATATCAGACTGACTGAAAAAGTAATTCTTATAAGGTTTATTATTTATGGTAATATTTCCCTTTCCGGGGAATATCCAAACTTTAGCAATTGAAGTTTTTCTTCTACCCGTTCCATAAAACCGACTAACTGCCATCAATGATTGCACCTCCTTCTGGATTAACTGACTACTTCAATTTCTTGCGCGGTATGTGGGTGATTGTCTCCGCGATAGACTTTTAGTTTTTTGATCATTGAACGGCTAAGCTTATTGTTAGGCAGCATGCCTTTCACAGCTTTTTCAATGACCATTTCAGGTTTTTTCTGTATCATTTCTTTGTATGGTATCTCTTTTAATGAGCCAGGATAATGGGTATGGTGTCTGTACAGTTTCTGTTCATATTTATTACCAGTCACTTTTACTTTTTCAGCATTGATAATAATTACATAATCTCCTAAATCCTGTGAATGATCATAATAAACTTTATTTTTACCACGGAGAATTGATGCTACCTCTGTCGCTAATCTTCCCAAAATTCTACCATCTGCATTAAATAGATACCAGTTTCTCTGAATATTTTCTTTTTTTTCTCGATATGTTTTCAAATCTTCCTCCCCCTGCTGCCTCTGGTTAATAATAAGATAAAACAACATAGAAATTTTAATATAATTAACTTTTAATGTCAAGGTAATTCTTAATAAATGGTTTTCTGTTATTTATTTATATTGTACTTTTACTAGATAGAGGCCATGTGCTGGAATCACTTTACCAGATCGCTGACTATCTTTATTTTCGAGTATTGTTATCATTTCTTCCGGTTCCCTTTGATGAATTGAAAAATCTATCAAAGTCCCAATAATTACCCTAACCATTTTATATAAAAATGCATCTGCTTCAAAGGAAAAACAAATAAGCTGTTTATTATTAGTAATACTAATCTTCTTTATTTTTCTTAATTTATTTTTTGCCGGCTCACCTTTTTTCTGATTAATACAGCTTAATGCACTAAAATCATGGCAGCCAATCAGATAATTAGAAACTGCCCTCATTTTTCTAATATCTAAATATTGATTAAAAAAATAACAATAATTTCTTAAAAAAATATATTTAGCAGAAGTATTTTCCCCCTCTCCAAAAAGCTTGTTCATTACAAAGTATTTATATATTTTACTTTTAGCACAATACCTGGCATGAAAATCAATATTAACTCTTTTTGCATATTTAATCCTTATGTCTCGAGGCAATTGATGATTTAATATAATAGGCCATTTATCTATAGGAATAGATGATTTTGTTACGAAATTGGCAACCTGGCCAATTGCATGAACGCCTGCATCTGTACGACCCGAACCATTTAATATTATTTCTTTTTCTCCAGTGAGTTTCCTTATGGTATTTTCAATAGTTCCCTGAATGTTTTTTTTATATTTTTGTCTTTGCCATCCAAAATAATTTGTACCATCATAAGCGATAATAAGTTTAATATTCTTTAAATTCTTCATACTTTTCCTTACTGGATTATTCAAATAAAAGCAAATATAATAATGATAAGGGTCAGAGATAAAAATATCTGATCCACTCGCTTAATAGATAGTGTGCGATAATGTGTTCTCCCTTCCCCTCCGCGATAACATCTTGCTTCCATGGCAATAGCTAGTTCATCAGCCCTATGAAAAGCATTGATAAATAGAGGAATTATAATAGGAAGAATATTCTTAATGCGTTTCATGATGTTGCCACTTTCAAAGTCTGCTCCTCGAGCTATTTGTGCCTTCATTATTTTTTCAGTTTCCTCCATTAATGTAGGAATAAATCGAAGTGCTATGGTCATCATCATAGCAATTTCATGGGCTGGGATCTTGATGAATTTTAAAACAGACAATAGTCGTTCTATTCCATCAGTCAATGCAATAGGAGATGTAGTCAATGTTAACCATGAGGTTGACATAATCAATAGGAATAATCGTACAGCTATAAATAATCCTCGATAAATTCCTTCCCTGGTTACTTTCAAAATCCATATCTGGTAAATAACTTCCCCTTGGGTAGTGAAAAAATGAATTAACAAAGTAAGTATAATAAGGATGAGCAAAGGCTTTATTCCCCTTAATACATATTTTGGATGAACTTTGGATAAAATAATATTAACAAATAGATAGAACCCGATAATGAGAAATCCAAACCATGATTCCGTTAAAAACACAGATAAAATGATTAGCAGGGTGGTTAATATCTTAATTCTAGGATCCAATTTATGGATAACAGAATCTTTGTGAAAATACTGGCCAATAGTCAAATTTCTAAAAAATTTCATTTTACCTCTTTAACCTTCCTTGTTAACCTTAATATCTCGTCTTTAGCCTCTTCTACGGTTAAAATGCCTGAACTAACTGGTTTCCCCATTTGTTTTAGTCTATGCATAGTATAGGTAATTTGAGGTAATGCCAGACCAATACTCTCTAATTGCTCAGCAAAATCTCGAAATATTTCTCTAGGGGTACCATCCATCACAACCCTACCCTTTTCCATAACCAGGATTCTCTGAGCTAACTCTGCTATTACTTCCATATTATGAGAAACCAGAATAATTGTTTTGCGATGCTTATGATGAAGATTTTTAATTAATTTCAGTAAACTGTAACGACTCTGTGGATCTAAACTTGCAGTTGGCTCATCTAAAATGATAACTTCAGGATCTATGGCTAATATACTGGCAATGGCAACCCTTCGCATTTCTCCACCACTAAGACTAAAAGGGGACCTATCTTTATAAAAATAATAGTCCATATCCACCATTTCAAGTGCCTTTTTTACTTTCTCATCTAATTGTCCATCCCTTGTGCCCAGATTTTTTGGACCAAAAGCAATCTCTTTATATATCGACTCTTCAAAAAGTTGGTTTTCAGGATATTGAAAAGTCAAACCAACTCTTTTCCTTATCTCCTTTAACTTACCTTTTTCTTTATGAATATTTATACCATCAATCAATACCTGCCCATCACTCGGTTCTAATAAACCATTTAATAGCTGGAGTAACGTTGTCTTCCCGCAACCGGTGTGCCCAATGATACCGATAAATTCTCCCTTCTCAATCTCAATATTAATTGATTTCAATGCCTCAGTCTCAAAGGGCATGTGGAGATTATAAGTATAGGAAACATTTTTTAAATGTATAAACATAAATTTTTAATCATTTCTTCTTCATTCAAGATGTTGGGTTGTATATCCAGTCCATTTTCACTAAGAGACTTTGCTAATCTTGTTATCTGAGGCAATTCTAAACTCAAATTGCTCAGCAGGTCTGATTCCATAAAAATATCTTTTGGTGGACCACTCAATACAATTTTCCCCTTATCAAGTACAATAATCTTATTAAATTCAGCTGCCTCGGACATAAAGTGGGTAATATAAAAAATCGTAATATTTTCTTCTCTATTTAACTTCTTAATAACATCCAAAACTTCCTTTCTTCCCTTTGGATCGAGCATGGAAGTTGGTTCATCTAAAACCAAATAGGAAGTATGCATAGCCAAGGCACCGGCAATAACTACCTTTTGCTTTTGTCCTCCAGAAAGAAGATGTGGTTCACTATTCCTAAGATCAGTCATACCAACGAGATTTAAAGCCCATTCTACTCTTCTTTTCATTTCCTGTTCTTCTATTCCAATATTTTCCAGTCCAAAAGCTATATCATCCTCAACTGTTGTAGCAACTAATTGGTTGTCCGGATTTTGGAAAACCATACCAATTATTTTTCTAATTTCCCATATCTTTTCCTTATCTTTTGTATTATAAGTTTCAACAATCACATTTCCCTTGTTAGGCAGCAATAAACCATTAAGATGCTTGGCTAATGTTGATTTCCCTGATCCATTTGCACCAATCACAGCAACAAAGTCACCATTATAAATATCTAAGTTGATATCAGATAGGGAAACGGTTTCATTTTCCCTATCACCATGATATATATGAGTTACGTGATCAAGTTCTATCAATCAAGATCCTTCCCTTCACCATACTATTTCCCATAGAATGAAAAAGGTTAAAATGCCGGCATATATATCATTCCTTATATCCTGACAAATTAACCTTATTTTAATGCTTATAATTTTTATTTCACAAACTCAAGAATGGCCATAGGTGCTGCGTCACCTTTGCGAAATCCTGTTTTCACAACTCTAGTATACCCGCCATATCTTTCCTTATATGGAGGACTAATCTCTTTAAAAAGAAGGTTTAATGCTTGTTTATTTTGAATCAGCTTAAATACTTTTCTTTTTGATTGCAGATTATCTTCCTTAGCAATAGTAACAACCTTCTCTAAATATTTTTGTAATTCTTTTGCTTTTGGAAAGGTCGTATTTATTTTACGATTAATAATCATAGAAATGGCTAAATTAGATAATAATGCCTTTCGATGACTGCTATCCACATTCAATTTTCTTTTTAAATTTCTATGTCTCATTAGACCATCTCCTTTGTTAATCTGAATCCCCTAAAGTAAGTCCATATTCTAGTACTTTTTCTTTTATTTCTTCAAAAGATTTTTTCCCTAAATTTTTTATGCCCATGATTTCTTCTTCTGTTTTATTAACAATCTCACCGAATGTATTGATATTTGATTTCTTTAAACAATTATAAGACCTAACAGAAAAATCAAGTTCCTCAATACTCTTTTCTAATAACTTCTTTTGTTCATTATTCTCATTTTCTTCATCTGTAATCTGATCTATAACTGATTCTGTTTCATCAGGAGAAAATTTGGTAAACACCTTCAAAAACTTGATTAATATATTAGATGATTTACTTAATGCTTCATCAGGTAAGGTGCTTTTATTGGTATAGATATCCATAACTAATTTTTCATAATTCATGAATTGGGCAGAACTTGCTTTCTCAACCGAATAGGCTACCTTAATCACTGGTGAAAACATGGAATCAACATTGATATAGTTAATTGCCTGATCTTTTTTCTTGTTTTCCGCTGCAGAAACATAACCGGTCCCCTGTGCTACAATAATTTCCATATCCAGTTTTCCATCATTGCTAAGTGTTGCTATTTTTTGATTGGGATTTAAAATCTCAATATTAATATTAGGAGTAATATCTCCAGCTGTAACCGTCTTATTACCACTCGCTTTTAACCGAAGAACTTCTGAATCACTTCCATACATCTTAAAGACTATTTCTTTTATGTTTAATATAATTTCATTAACATCTTCTTTAACACCGGTTATAGTAGAAAATTCATGCACGACCCCTTCAAATCTTATCGCAGTGGCACTAGCACCAGGAAGAGAAGATAACAATACTCTTCTTAGGGAATTACCTAACGTTGTACCAAATCCCCTATCCAAAGGTTCAATGATAAATCGCCCGTAGCTATCTGTTAAATTTTCTATTTTTATTTTAATATCATAAATATCTAACAACTGACTATCTCTCCTTCCGGTAATATTATATGCCTCATTTTATCTAGAATAATATTCAACAACTAATTTTTCATCAATAGGCAGATCAATGTCTTCTTTAGAAGGCAGCTTAACTACCTTGCCCTTTAGATTCTTTATATCCATTTCAAGCCAACTTGAGGATGTTATTTCTTTCTCTCCTTCTTTTAATTCCTTAAATTCCGGAATTTTCTGGCTTTTTTCTTTTATTTCAATTACATCATCCAAGTTAACCATAAAGGAAGGTATATTAACTTTTTTCCCATTTACTACTATATGGGAATGTTTTACCATTTGTCTTGCTTTAGCCCTTGATTCCACAAAGCCCATGCGATAAACAACGTTATCCAGCCTTCTTTCTAAAAATTGGATAAAATTCTCACCTGTCACGCCATGTTTTTTTTCGGCTTTTTCAAAAAGATTGCTGAACTGTTTTTCTAACAATCCATACATATCTTTCATTTTTTGTTTTTCTTTTAGCTGAATAGCATAGTTTGATAATTTTCTAGGTCTTCTGCTCTTAGAGCTTTTCCCTGGTGTTGATGTTTTTCTTTCTAAGGCACATTTCTCAGTATAGCAACGTTCTCCTTTCAAAAATAACTTAGTCCCTTGTCTTCGACAAAGTCGACAAACAGGACCATTATATCTAGCCATAAAACTACCTCCTTAGGTAAACTTATTTATCAATCATACTTAACTTATAAGTTATACTTATAAAATAAGAATTCCTTTAAATTTAATAAAATCATAACAATAATTCCCATATCTTCTTTTTAGACTCTCCGTTGTTTAGGAGGCCTGCAACCGTTATGGGGTATTGGTGTAACATCCCGTATTGTATTGATTCTAAACCCAATTGCCTGTAAAGAACGTATAGCGGTTTCTCTTCCAGAACCAGGGCCTTTGACATAAACATCTATTTCTTTCATTCCCTGATCCATTGCTTTTTTACCGGCTTCTTCAGCTGTTCTTTGAGCAGCAAATGAGGTACTTTTTTTACTCCCCTTATTTCCAATTGAACCTGCACTTGCCCATGAAATAATATTTCCTTCCGTATCGGAAATACCTACAATGGTATTATTAAAAGTAGATTGAATATGTACAATTCCTTTTAATATATTTTTTCTAATTTTTTTCTTCCGTACTTTTTTTGTTTGCTTCTTTGCAACCAAGCCCTTTTTCTCCTTTCATATGTTTAGGTCATATTCTTTTTATTAAGATTTGCTTCTCTTAACACCAACCGTCCTTCTAGGTCCTTTCCTTGTTCTTGCATTCGTACTAGTTCTTTGTCCCCTTACAGGTAAACCTCTCTTGTGTCTCAATCCTCGATAAGAACCAATTTCCATTAGGCGTTTGATATCAGTTGTCCTTTCACTTCTTAACTCACCTTCAACTTTAATATTTTTTCCAATAACATCCCTAATTTTATTTACTTCATCATCTTTCAAGTCTTTCACTTTGGTTTCAAAACCGATTTCTGTTTCTTTTAATATCTTTCGAGCCAATGTAGGACCAATGCCATATATATATGTTAATGCACAGTCAATATTCTTATTTTTTGGTAGATCAACACCACTAATTCTAGCCATTTAATAAACTCCTTCCCTTATTTATTTTCCCTGTCTTTGTTTATGTTTAGGGTTACTGCATATTACCATTATTTTGCCATTTCTTCGTATTAATTTACATTTTTCGCAAATTTTTTTTACAGATGATCTGACTTTCATTTTATTTCATTCCCCTCTTAAGTGATCTACATTATTATTACTAACCAGTTTGAGAAATACAAAATATATTTTTTCTCTTTACTGTAATTTTTTCATTATAAACGATATACAATTCTACCCCGACTCAAATCATACGGAGATATCTCTACTTTTACTTTGTCCCCTGGCAATATGCGGATAAAATGCATTCTTATCTTTCCAGATATATGTGCCAAAATTTCACAGCCATTCTCCAATTCAACTTTAAATGTTGCATTTGGTAAAGCCTGTGTAACTTTCCCTTTCATTTCTACATACTTTTCTTTCCCCATTATAGTAATCTCCTATTCATTAACAAAGAATAATAGATTTATTTGCCAATCCTCTAATCACAAAGCGTTAAGATTTCGTTTCCCTCTTCATATATTACAATGGAATGTTCAAAATGTGCAGATAAACTACCATCTGCAGTTTTTACAGTCCATCCATCATTGCTGCTAATCGTCTGATAATCTCCTTGATTAACCATCGGTTCAATGGCTATTACCATCCCTTTTTCTAATCTTAACCCGGTTTTTGGTCTCCCATAATTTGGTATTTGGGGATCCTCGTGAACTTTTAATCCTACACCATGCCCAACAAATTCTCTTACTACTGAAAAATTATTATTTTCTGCAACTGATTGAACAGCGTAAGATATATCTCCAATAAAATTACCTCGAATTGCTTCCTTTATACCTGCAAGCAAACACTCTTTTGTTGTCTTAATAAGCTTTTTGGCAACTGAACTTATTTTACCAACCCCAATGGTTACAGCGCTATCACCAAAATATCCCTCAAGATTTGTCCCAATATCAATACCAACAATATCACCCTCATGTAGCACTCTATCTCCAGGTATGCCATGAACAATTTCATCATTGATAGAAACACATATTGATGCCGGGAATCCGTTTTCTGGAGAGCCATAATCTTTAAATGACGGTTTCCCCCCGTTCTTCATTATGAAAGATTCAGCCATTTGATCCAGTATTTTAGTTTTTATCCCTGGTTTTATTTTCTCAGTAACAAATTGGATTGTGTTTGCTGTCAATATACAACTTTTCTTGATTTTTTTTATCTCTTGATCTGTTTTTATGATAACCATACTATAACATTCTTTCAGTTAAAACCTAAATGAGTCAATATTACCCAAACTTCTCTAAATCTGTCTTCCACATCCTGATCTGCGTTAATCTTTGTTAATATACCTTTATCCTGATAATAATTGACCAAGGGCAACGTCTCTTTATTATAGACTTCTAATCTTTTCTTTATAGTCTCTTCTTTATCATCATCTCTTTGCATTAAATCTCCTCCACATTTATCACATTTACCTTTAACATGGGGTGGATTATAATTTAAATTATAAATGGCTCCACACTCACCACAAACTCTTCTTGCTGATAATCGCTCAATAATCACATGATAAGAAGTCTCAAAATAAAATACCTGGTCAATTCCCTTTGCTACTCGTTGATTAAGTAAATCGAGCTGGTTTGCCTGCTGTATTGTTCTGGGAAAGCCATCGAACATAAACCCATTTTGGCAATCTTCTTGCTTAATTCTATGCTCAACAATTTTTATAATTAGATCATCGGGAACTAGTTTGCCTGCGTTAACATATCCCTTAACCTCTTTTCCTAAATCAGTTTCATCCTGAATAGCATTTCGTAAAATATCTCCAGTTGATATAACAGGTATATCTATCTTTTTTTTAATTTCCCCGGCAATAGTCCCTTTTCCCGCTCCAGGAGGCCCTAATAAAATAATGATCATTGCTGATACCCCTCAATCAAATAAGCTCGCAAAAATTATAACTTTTTTAATTTACCTTTTAATAAATCCTTCATAATGACGCATTAACATATGGGACTCTATTTGTTGGACAGTTTCCAAGGCAACGCCAACCATAATCAGCACTGATGTTCCCCCAAAATATATCGTGGTAATCCCGGTAATTTCTATTAATATATTGGGAAGAATAGCAATAATTGCCAAAAATACTGCACCACTTAATGTAATGCGGGTCATAATACGGTCAATATACATTGCAGTTGCCTTACCTGGTCTTCTTCCAGGAATAAATCCACCATATTTTTTCATATTATCAGCCAAATTTTGCGGGTTAAAGGTAATTGCTGTATAGAAAAAGGTAAAAATAATGATTAATATAGCATATAAAGTTAAGTATAATGGTGTACCTGGTGAAAGTGCCTGGGATACTTTTTGCATAAATCCAGAACCCTGAAAAAACTGGGCAATTGTTCCAGGGAATATAAGGATAGCTGATGCAAAAATAATAGGAATAACTCCAGCCTGATTTACCCTTAAAGGAATATGAGTGCCCTGACCTCCATATAAGCGGCGGCCAATAACGCGTTTAGCATATTGTACCGGAATACGCCTTTGACCCTGCTGAATTGCTACAACAGCAGCAATTACTATTACGATCACCACTAATAATACCAGAATAGAAATAAAACTGATTTCTCCTACTTTAAGTAAATTCCATGTTTGAATGATCTCAGTAGGCACTCTGGCCACAATCCCGGCAAATATAATAATTGATATACCATTACCAATACCATAATCACTAATTTGTTCACCCAACCACATTAAAAAACATGTGCCAGCAGTCAAGCTGATAACCAAAAGAAGCCTGAATAATAAACCACTAATCATTAATACTTGCAGGCTTTCCAGCCACGCACTAATCCCTACTGCCTGTACCAAACCCAGTACAACTGTTCCATAACGAGTGATACGATTAATCTTGTCTCGACCTTCCTGTCCTTCTTTTGCCCATTGTTCAAATAAGGGTACTACTGACTGCAATAAGGACATAATAATAGATGCATTAATGTAGGGCATAATGCCCAGGGCAAACAGTGAAAAACGACTTAATGCACCACCAGCAAAAAGATCAAAAAAACCAAGAATTCCACCCTGAGCAAATAGATTTGCCAGTGCCTGTTTGTCAATGCCCGGCAGGGGAATATGACTCCCCAATCTTACAACAACCAGCATAGCCAAGGTAAAAAGAAGTCGGCTTTTTAGATCAGGAATCTTGAATAAACTACGCAATTGATCCAGCACTTATATCACCTCAACCTTCCCACCAGCTGATTTAATTTTATCTATTGCCTCTTTACTAAATCGATGTGCTTTTACCGTTAATTTCTTTTCGATTTTGCCACGACTTAATATTTTTATACCATCCATGACTTTTTTTACCAGACCTTCCTCTATTAGTCGCTCTGGTGTTATTACTTCATCTTCCTTAAAACGTTCTAAATCCTGGACATTTATGACTGCATATCTTTTTTTAAACACGTTACAAAACCCACGCTTGGGAACTCTTCGACTTAAAGGCATTTGTCCACCTTCAAAATAAGATCTTGTTTTTGAACCGGAACGACTTTTTTGACCATTCATGCCCCTTCCGGCTGTCGTCCCATGGCCTGATCCATTACCTCTTCCAACACGTTTTTTAACATGGACTGACCCGGGATTTGAACTCAAGTCATTTAACTTCATTGTATTATTCCCCCTCAGTAACAATTAACTATATATTCTTTCCACAGGAATTCCTCTTAATTTAGCGACTTCTCTAGCATTTCTGAGGCTTAGCAAAGCTTTTATGGTGGCTTTAACAATATTTAAATTATTGTCACTACCCAGAGATTTGGTTAAGATGTCCTGAATTCCCACAGCTTCAATAATCGCCCTAACCGACCCTCCGGCAATAACGCCGGTGCCTGGAGAAGCAGGCCTTAAAAATACCTTTGCTCCACTATGTACGCCAGTTGCGGCATGAGGTATAGTACTGTTTCTCATTTTAATTTTAAACATATCCTTTTTTGCTTTGGTAACTCCCTTTTTAATCGCATCCGAAACGTCTTTTGCCTTACCATATCCAATCCCTACATATCCCTTTCCATTGCCTACGGTAACCATTGCGCCAAATCCGAATCTTCGTCCACCCTTCACTACTTTACTTACCCTATTGACGAAGATAACACTTTCTTTAAATTCTTGATCTTCATACACGTCCTTTTGCACGTATTTATCTCCTCCCCAATCAATTATTAGACATATTCTCTATCATTATTTATATGATTACATTTATTTTTACTTTTTATGTTTCTTCTCTATGTGCTAAATTTATCTTTTTTTTATGCAAATCTATTTGATCAGCCAGAGTTTTTATTCTTCCATGAAAAATATAACCATTGCGGTCAAATGCAATTTGCTTGATACCCTTTTCCTTCAATCTTTTAGATAGGAGCTTACCAGTAATTTCCGCAGCACTGACATTCCCTCCATAGTTTATTTCTTTTTTTACTTCAGGGCTCAACGTTGATAAAGACACCAAAGTTTTCCCCTCTTCATCATTAATTGCTTGCGCATAAATATGCTTCGAACTGCGAAATACCGTTAATCTTGGTTTTTCATTACTCCCAAATATATTTTTTCTTATGCCTTTTTTTCTTCTTATCCACGCTATTTTTTTCTTAGTTCTCATAAAATGAAGTACCCCTCTTTCTGGATCTAACAACTATACATCATTACTATTAGCTACCTACGGTTGCACCAGTTTTACCAACTTTTCTTCGTACATTTTCATCAATATATCTTATTCCTTTGCCTTTGTATGGTTCCGGTTTTCTAAAATTTCTTATTTCAGCAGCAATTTCCCCAACTCTTTGTTTGTCAGCACCTTGAACCTTGACTATTTTTTGTTTTTCTACTATAAATTCAATCCCCTCAGGTGCTTTAAATTTGATAGGATGCGAGTACCCTAAACTTAGCTCCAAATCTTTCCCTTTAAGGTCCGCTCGATAGCCAACACCTTTTATCTCTAAGGTTTTTTCAAACCCTTCGTTGATACCTTTAACCATATTGAAAATCATATTTCTAGTCAAACCATGCAGAGAGCGATGTTCTTTAAGATCACTCATTCTCTTAACAATAATCTTATTATCTTCAACATTTACTTTGACATCAGCATGGAACTTAAAAGTTAATTTCTGATTATTTTTACTGACTATAATTTCTTCATCTTTAATTTCAACTGATACACCTTCAGGTATAACTACAGGCAATCTACCAATTCTAGACATGATTTTCTCCTCTCACATGAGCATGCATCTATTATAAAGTTCTACAAATCTATTTATATTTTTTATCTAAACTTTAGAACAAACTTCTCCCATCAATAACTACCAAATATAGCACAATACTTCCCCGCCAAAATGGCGTTTTTTTGCCTCTTTACCGGTCATAATCCCTTTAGGGGTTGACAAAATACTAACACCTAATCCACCTAACACTTCGGGAACATCATCTTTATTTACATAAACCCTTAAACCTGGCTTACTAATTCTTTTAAGATTTGTAATGATTCGTTGTCTTTCTGAATATTTTAATAATATTGTAATAATCCCTTGTTTGTTATCTTCTTTGTATTGATAGTTCCGGATAAATCCTTCTTCTTTTAATATCCTGGCAACTTCCAATTTGATTTTTGAAGAAGGAACTTCGACCTTACTCCCTCTCGCTCGGATAGCATTTCTTATTCTGGTAATCATATCCGCAATTGGATCTGAAACAACAGCCATAAACTTTTCCTCCCCTCTCTTGCTATCAAACTGATTCTATTTAATTCTTTTTCTAGCAATAAATTGTAAAATATTTTAATACTACCAACTCGATTTTGTAACACCGGGCAATTCACCATTATGAGCCATTTTTCTAAAACAGATACGGCAAACTCCGAATTTTCTTATATATCCCCTGGGTCTACCACAAATATTACAGCGATTATATTGCCTGACCTTGTATCTTTGCTCCCTATTTGCTTTAGCAATTAAAGCTTTCTTTGCCACGCTTTAACCTCCTCTTCCTTCGGTTATTCATTTTTTTTAAAAGGCATTCCAACTAAACTCATAAGTTCTTTAGCTTCTTCATCACTTTTAGCATTGGTAGCAATGGTAATATTCATTCCTAAAGTTGTATGAACCTTATCAAACTCTATCTCGGGGAATATCAATTGTTCCTTAATTCCCAAAGTATAATTCCCACGGCCATCAAAAGAATCCGATGGAACACCTTGAAAGTCACGTATTCTAGCAATGGCTACATTAATTAACCTATCTAAAAATTCATACATTCGATTTTCTCTTAATGTAACCTTACATCCTACCGGCATACCTTTCCTTATGGAAAAATTTGAAATCGATTTACTCGATTTCGTTACAATAGGTTTTTGTCCGGTAATGGCTGCAATTACCTGAGTTGCTTCCTCCACGATTTTAGCATCTTCTCTGGCTTTCCCAAGTCCCATGTTTATGACTACTTTTTCAATTTTTGGAACAGCCATCTTATTTTTATAATTATATTTTTTCATCATAGCAGGTATAATTTCCTGCTGATATTTATCCTTTAGCCTGGGCATTCCCTAATAACCTCCTATACTTTATCTATTATTTCTCCACATTTCTTGCACACACGTACCTTTTTTCCTTCTTTTGTTGTATCTCTTTTAATACTTGTGGGTTTGTTGCATTTGTTACACACTAATCGTACATTAGACAGATGAATAGGACCTTCCTGCTTCACAACACCACCCTGTGGTGATTTCTGTGTTGGTTTCATATGTTTTTTTAAAAAATTAACGCCTTCTATGATTACTTTGTCCTTTTTTGGAAAGATATCAATAATTTTTCCATTTTTACCTTTATCTTCACCACAGATGACAATTATATTATCTCCCTTTTTAAGCATAACCTTCCCCTTTGACATCTTCTGGTCTCCTTTCCGCATTTCTATATCACTTCGGGAGCGAGGGATATAATTTTCATAAATTTCTTGTCCCTTAACTCTCTCGCTACTGGACCAAATATTCTTGTTCCAATAGGTTCATTCTGATTATTAATAATAACCGCTGCATTATCATCAAAACGGATATAAGATCCATCAGGCCGACCTACTTCTTTTTTCGTTCGGACAATCACCGCTTTAACAACTTCACCTTTCTTTGCTGCCCCCCCCACATTTGCTTCTTTTACAGAAGCAACAATGACTTCACCAATCCTGGCATATCTTTTCCTTGAACCACCGAGTACTTTTATACATTGTATTTTTTTTGCACCAGAATTATCTGCTACAAAAAGTTTTGTCTGCATTTGTATCAATTTAGCCACACTCCCTTACAATTCATAAATAACCTCATTAGGATAATTACTGTCATATAACTTAAAAACAAAAGATTATTTACTCTTTTGAATAATTTCCGCAACTTCCCATCTTTTTCTCTTGCTTAAGGGTTTTGTAGAAACGATTTTTACCTTGTCTCCTACTTCACACATATTTTTCTCGTCATGAGCCATAAATTTAGAACTTCTTTTAATTCTTTTCTTGTAAAGTTTATGAGCAACAAGATAACTAACTCTAACCACTACAGATTTTTCCATAGCATTGCTTACTACAATACCAACTCTACTTTTTTCTTCAGTTAAAATTGTCATTGCTTTTCACCTTATACTTTCTTTTTTCCATTATTTAACACTCTCAGATTCAGATACTTTTTTATTCAAATCAATCTCTCTTAAAATCGTCTTTACCCTTGCGATATCTTGTCTTACTTCACTTATCTTCATATAATTACTTAGCTGTCCAGTGACTGACTGGAAACGAAGGCTAAATAACTCGTCTTTTAAATCAGATAACTTTTTCCCTAATTCCTCTTCCGATAAATCTCTTAACTCACTTGTTTTCAATTTATCCCACCACCTGTTCTTCTCGCATAACGAAGCGAGTTTTAATTGGTAATTTATGAGAAGCTAACCTCATTGCCTCTCTTGCAGTTTCTTCGCCAACTCCACCTAATTCAAATAAAACAGTACCAGGTTTAACTACTGCAACCCAAAATTCCGGCGAACCTTTTCCCTTCCCCATTCTAGTTTCTGCGGCTGTCTTGGTAACTGATTTATGGGGAAATATTCTTATCCAGACTTTTCCACCTCGTTTAACGGCATGAGTCACTGCAATTCTAGCTGATTCTATTTGCGCACTGTTAATCCAAGCAGATTGTAATGCTTGCAAACCATATTCACCAAAAGAGATCAAATGGCCTTTATGGGCTTTCCCTTTCATTTTCCCTCGTTGCATTTTTCGGTATTTTGTCCTAGTCGGTTGAAGCATCTTCTTTCCCCCTTAAACTTTCATTTCCTTTTTTTTCTCTACCTTACCTGTATCCAGTTTTTTGTTTTGCTGTTCTACAGTTAGCTCGTTTGCCTTTTCAGTTCTGTTGTCTTTTGGCAAAATTTCTCCTTTGTATATCCATACCTTAATGCCAATTTTCCCATAGGTGGTCTTTGCCTCTGCGAAACCATAATCGATATCGGCTCTTAAAGTATGTAGAGGTAATCTACCTTCCATATACCATTCCGTTCGGGCAATTTCAGCACCACCAATTCTTCCGGAAATCATTATTTTAATTCCCTCGGCTTTCATTTTAATAGCACGGGATGCAGATTGTTTCATAATTCTTTTCACAGAAGCTCTTCTTAGTATTTGATTCGCAATATCTTCAGCAACCAGCTGGGCATCAATTTCTGGTATTTTAATCTCTTTAATATTGATTTGCAACTCACCATCCACAAATTTAGTCAAAGCTTCTTTCAACTTGTTCACTTCTGCCCCCTTTCTTCCGATAATTATTCCTGGCCTGGCACAGTTAATGGTAATCCTGATTCTATTGGCAATCCTCTCAATATTGACAATTGAAATACCAGCATGTTTTAAATTATTTTTAATATATGTTCTTAATTTATAGTCCTCAAATATATTCTGACTGTATTGTTTGCGGCTAAACCATTTTACATCCCAATCTTTAATAATTCCAATTCGTAAACCTTTTGGGTGAACTTTTTGTCCCAATTATTTCTCAACCCCTTTCTCTTCCACCTCGATGGTGATGTGGCTTGTTCTTTTCTTAATTCTCATTGCCCTACCTCTAGCTCCAGCCTTGAATCTCTTAAGTGTTGGACCTTCATCTACGAATGCACGATTAATATATAATTCATCAACACTCATATCGTGATTATTTTCGGCATTGGCAACTGCAGATTTAAGCACTTTATAGATCATCTTAGCAGATCTTGTTGGTGAAAACTGTAATTGCAATAAAGCTGCTCCCGTATCTTTACCTTTGATCATGTCCATCATACGTCGACATTTTCTCGGAGATATTGGAATGTATTTTCCCACAGATTTAACACCCATAGCTTCCTCCTATTTATTTCACGTCCTACACAAATATACATTTTTGTTTACTATTTATTTTATTGACGTCGATCTCTCTGTATGCGCTCCGTGTCCTTTAAACTTTCTGGTAGGTGAAAATTCTCCCAGTTTATGTCCCACCATATTCTCAGTGATGTAGACAGGAACATGTTTTATACCATTATGCACTGCAATGGTATGTCCAACCATTAAAGGGAAAATAGTTGAATTTCGAGACCAGGTCTTTATCGGTTCTTTTTTTCTCTTTCTATTTAAATCACGAACTTTTTTTAATAATTTCTCGTCAATATACGGACCTTTTTTAATCGATCTAGACATTGTTCAATCAATCCCCCTTATTTTTCTGTCCTTTTCTTAACAATATACTTATCAGAATCCTTTTTCTTTTTTCTTGTTCGGTAACCTTTGGCAAGTAATCCATTAGGTGAAGCAGGATGTCTTCCACCAGCAGATTTGCCTTCACCGCCTCCCAAAGGATGGTCAATCGGGTTCATAGCAACACCTCTTACCTTAGGTCTTCTGCCTTTCCACCTACTCTTACCAGCTTTTCCCAAGTCGATATTCGCATGATTCAAATTACCTACCTGCCCAATTGTTGCAAAACATTCTAATCCGATTAATCGTACTTCTCCAGAAGGCAATTTAACCTGAGCATATTTTCCTTCTTTTGCTAAGATCTGTGCAATAGTACCAGCCGATCTTGCCAAGGCTGCGCCTTGTCCTTTTCTTAATTCAATATTATGAATAAAAGCACCTTCAGGTATATCCTTTAATGCCTTAGTATTCCCAACACTTACTTCAGCTTTTTTCCCAGATACAACAATATCACCGACTCGTAGCTTTGCCGGGCAAATAATGTATCTTTTTTCACCATCAAAATAATTTAATAAGGCTATTCTAGCTGAACGGTTAGGGTCATATTCGATTCCGGCGACTTTTGCTGGTACACCTTCTTTTTCCCTTAGAAAATCAATTAATCGATATCTTCTTTTTGTTCCTCCACCTTTTCTTCTAACCATGATACGACCATGATTATTTCTTCCAGCTTTACTACTTTTCCCTTTAGTTAATTTTTTTTCTGGTTTGCAGCCGGTAATATCTTCAAAGGTGGATACAGTCATAAACCTTCTACCTGATGATGTTGGTTTATATTTTTTTATATCAGCCACTTTAATCGACACCTTTCTCTTCTATTATAATTACTAAACGTTTTCCAATTCTTTAATAATCTGACCTTTGCTCAGGGTAACAATTGCTTTTTTCCAATTGGATGTCTTTCCAGTATACTTACCCATTTTTCTAGTCTTAGCGGGAACCTTGATAGTATTCACTTTGCTTACCTTTACTTTGAACTTATCTTCAATTGCTTTTCTAATTTCAATTCTGTTCGAGTCCCATTGGACTTTAAAAGTATACTTATTATATTCTTTGTCTCTCACACTTTTTTCTGAAATTAGTGGATGAATCAAGATAGTTTTATAAGAGGTCATTAGGCAAATACCTCCTCAATTATTTTCAAAGCAGTCTTTGTGATAACCATCTTCTGGTAATTTAAAATATCATAAGTATTGATTTTGTTTGCTGTAATCACCATGGCATTATTCAAATTATGCACTGCTCTTTTAATAAGTTCTTCTTCTTTATCAATAACAATAAGGACTTTTTCACTATCTAAATGCAAATTATTAAACATATGGGCAATATCTTTTGTTTTACCATTCTCTAGTTCTAATTTATCAATAATAATTAGATTATTGTTCTTAACCTTATCAGACAAAACAGATTTTAAGGCTACCAGGCGCATTTTTCTGGGAATAGAATACCCAAAATCTCTGTTTTCTGGTCCAAAAACAACACCGCCTCCAACCCAAAGCGGTGAACGTATTGTACCAGCCCTGGCTCTACCTGTTCCTTTTTGCCTCCAAGGTTTTTTACCACCGCCACTTACTTCACTTCTTCCTTTAGTAGAAGCAGTACCTCTTCTCTTTTCAGCTAAATACCGTTTTACAATCTGATGAACGATGTGCTTATTTATTTTAGCATTAAACAAATCATCTTTTAACTGTATTTCACCTACTTTTTCACCTTCTATCGTATGAACATTCATATCAACCATAGCGCTACTCTCCTTCCTCTGCAGAATAAGAACTTAAACTAACTAGGACGTTTTTTCGACCGCTACAAGAGCATTATTGGGACCCGGAATAGCACCTTTTAACAAAAGCAAATTCCGATCTAAATCAATTTTAATGATTTCAATATTTCTTATTTTTACTTGATCATTACCCATCCTGCCCGGAAGCTTTTTTCCTTTAAAAACCCTTGCCGCATCAGTAGCACCAATAGAACCAGTTGATCGATAATAATTTTTTTGGCCATGGGTCTTAGGGCCTCCGGAAAAATTATGACGTTTTATTGAGCCGGCAAAACCACGGCCTTTACTTACGCCCACTATATTTACTTTTTCACCTTCATTAAATAAATCTATTTTAATTTCTTGTCCTATTTCATACTGGTTAATATCTTTATACTTAAACTCCTTTATATATCTAAAAGGATTGACTTTTTGTTTCTTAAGATATCCCTGCATTGGTTGATTTATCCTTTTTTTATCGAGAGCGACAAAACCAAGCTGTAAGGCATCATATTGATCTTTTTCTTTTTCTCTTTTGTTAATTACAATACACGGGCCAGCCTGTAATACCGTTACACCAATGGCCTCCCCATTTTCTAAAAAAATATTGGTCATGCCAATCTTCTTTCCTAAAATACCAGTTTTCACTATCCTACACCTCCAGGCAGATATTAAAATACAAAATCATATCTGTTATAATATGCTATGTATAATATGAACAAATTTTTAAAAACTTTACACATCTAATCTAAAGTCTTAATTTCAATATCAACACCGGAAGGTAAATCCAGATGCATCAATGCCTCAACTGATTGTGAAGAAGGATCAATAATATCGATCATTCTCTTATGTGTCCTCATTTCAAATTCTTCCCTGGATTTCTTATCCACATGAGGAGATCTTAATACACAATACTTGTTGATTTCAGTGGGCAAAGGAATTGGACCTGAATATTTCCCTCCTGTTTTTTTTACGGCATCAATTATTTTTAGAGCGGAATTATCCAATATTCTATGATCGTACGCCCTTAGTCTTATCCTTATTTTTTGCATGTCAAGTCTTCTACCTCCTGACTTTTTGGTAACACATTGTAAACTTACTCGCTAATATCAGTGACTACTCCGGCAGCAATCGTTCTACCGCCTTCCCGAATAGCAAAACGGACTCCTTTTTCCATGGCAATAGGAATGATCAA
>CAYSAA010000064.1:0-1887 GCA_964428905.1 uncultured Atribacterota bacterium | reverse complement strand
TGCTCTTTAATCACTTCGGAGATAACTCATCGGCAATTGAACTAAGGGATGCAATGATCAAATCCTTTATGAGCGGTATAATTGCAAGAGATATAGCTGTTCAAGAGGGAATCAAAAAGGAGGAAATTGGCTTTCTGTGTTCCATGTTCCATAACCTTGGGAAAAACTTAACCATCTATTACTTTCCCGAAGAGTATGAGGAGATAAAGAGTCAAATTTCCCAGAAAAACATTGATATGCAGCATTCCGCCCTTGACATTTTAGGTATATCCTTTGATGAATTAGGTGTCAGTGTTGCCAGGGAATGGAAATTTCCAGAGAGCATAATATACAGTATGCGAAGCCTACCTGACGGCACGCCAGAACCGCCCATCTCTGTTCTGGATAAGCTCCGTCACTATTCCGTTTTTGCAAATGAGTTGTGTGAACTTGTAGATAATAATCAGACAGATAAAATTTCTGATTCTTTTGACCATTTAATAAAACGGTTCAATCAGAGCTTCAGCATCTCAAACGAACAACTTGACGGCCTGCTTGATACCTCAATCAAAAAAATACTCACATACGCGTCGGTCCTTGATATTGACACAAAAAAAAGCCCTTTCATCCAAAACCTTCTCAAATATGTCGAGCTTGAAGATACCTTAAATAAGTCAAAGGCGCAGGATAATAAAAAACTTGTCACAGATAAACTGCCTGACGCTGGGAGCGGCGGTCTTTCTTCTCGCTTAACCAGGATGTGGCATCGAATAACAACATCGTTTAAAAAATAGACTACTATTTGCTAAAGGTAATAGCTTGAGGGTCACAACCTGAAAGACCATGATTTTTCTTAGCAATACAAAATAAGATAACAAGGTAAACATAAGAAGGGGAATTGCTTAGACTTAAACTCAGATTATGCAGTAGGCATCGCCACGAGGGTTGAAAAACCTCAGCGAGACGCGAACTTGCAACGATTTTGCGCCGAAGGCATAGTAATAAATATGTTGAGAAGCGAAATCATAGACTCCCGCCGAGACGGGACAGCAAGGCTTTTCAGGCCGCAGTAGGTGGCTGCTGCATAACCTGACTTAAGCAAAATTTATATAGAATTTATTTGCGTAAGTCGTCATATTATGATATGTTTTTAATTTTGATGAATGATTATTCAGAATAATATTAAATCCGATTTTTTGGACAAACGTTGTGACCCTGTTAAACGCTCCTTTTTAATTATAATCCTAGCTGTTTTTATCTAATTGCTGCCTGAATACTTTTGAGATCATAAAAACTATCTCACATCAAAAAAGTCTAAAACCCTCGAAATAGAATCAAATTGAAGACCTACCGATTCTAAAAAATCGTTTTCTTCTAAACGCTTAACATACTTTCTTAAAAGCCCAATTTTGATAAGAATAAAAAAGGAAACAACAAATGGATGATAATTCACCCGTTTATAATAGCATGATTGCAAGAACCTACGTAGAGTACCTGGGAAAACACTATCCAGACTTAAATTTAGATTCTATCCTGGAGTATGCGGGAATGAGTCGTCATGAAACAGAGGATCCTGGTCATTGGTACACCCAGCATCAAGCTAATAAATTCCAGGAGATACTTGTTAAAAAAACAGGTAATACAAATATCCCAAGAGAGGTAGGACGCTATGCGGCCCTATCAAAGGGGCATGGTATTATAAAAAAATATGCATTAGGCTTTATGAGCCCGATATTCGCTTACCTTATGATAGGCAAACTCTATCCCTTAGCAAGTCGTGGGGCAACTGCCAGGGCAAAAAAACTTGGCTCAAATAAGGTTGAAGTTATAATTACACCAGAGCCAGGGATTAATGAGAAAATTGAACAATGTGAGAATCGAATAGGACAATTTGAGGCAGCCGCAAAG
>CAYSAA010000063.1:0-34408 GCA_964428905.1 uncultured Atribacterota bacterium | reverse complement strand
AATAATTCCAGCCAGATTTTCTGATTGGGAAACGGCAATTTCTTCCTTAGTGATAATTTCCACGCTAGCTACTGAGTCCAATAATTCTTGCGGATATTTCGAGGCAATGACTATGATCTCTTCCATGGAAAAAACTGGTTCTTCCTGTTGGGCAGCCAACATACTAATCATGCTAAAAAATATACTAAAAACAACAGTGAATAGAATTAGTACGAAATAGATTTTCTTGTGCATTATCTCTCTTTTTTCCTCCTTAAAGTAAAATATGAATCCAAATAATATCTCTTTTCCTATAACTCCTATTTATCATCATCTCCTCTCTCTTTTAAATAGCACAAGTAAATATCGCACCCGCATAGCGGGTGGCTGTAAGAACCTCTAAAAGAGGTGTGCCTTTTTCCTGGTTACTTTTTGTGCTGCTTTTTCTTTCCTATTAACTGGATATTTCTAAGCAATACAACTGCCTGCTTTGGACTTCAGGTAAAAAATGATCATTTGGCTTATCTTCATCTTTTTTATGGTTAAATAAAAAGCTGCCTCCTCTTTCAAGAAGACAGCTCGTAGAACTTACCAAAAATTGGTTCATTCCTGCTCTCCCTCTGTGTCGGAGGTTGTTTAAGCAGACAATCATGGCAAGTCTTCTGGCTCCCAGCCCCTTATTCGTATCATCCTTCCCACCTACTGGGCAGTGAATGATACCGGGATATGCTGATTACAGATGCGACAACAGCAACGGCTTTACACCGTTTTCCTATTTAATCAAGTAAGAACCATAATTGTGTCAAAACTATATTTAATTTTGTTTTTCAATATAACAAAAACAAGATTTAAAGTCAATTTATTATTTAAACCATTTAGTTCCTGTTATAATTAGAGTAAAATATTGTTCTGAATGAAATGAATATTGAAAGGCAGGAAAATTTTGATGTTTTATTGTGATCAATGTAACCAATCTTATCCAGAAGATACAAAATTGTGGAGATGTATTTGCGGTGCTCCTTTTAATTATATTCCTTCCAATCTTGCTCGTTTCCCTAAAGATAAGATTAGGATTAGAAATAATTCAATGTGGAGATATTCTGAAGCCTTACCTGTAGCAAATAAAGAACACATTATTACACTTGGCGAAGGAATGACACCCCTTATTCCTGCCTTCTTGGAAGGGCAAACTATTTTATTCAAATTAGATTTTATCTCTCCAACTGGCTCTTTTAAAGATCGAGGAACTTCTTTTTTTATCAGTAAACTAAGGGAACAGAAAATTAAAAAAATTATAGAAGATTCTTCTGGCAATGCCGGGGCATCAATGGCTGCATATTGTGCTTATGCTGGCATACAATGTGAGATTTATGTTCCTGATTATACTTCTGCTGGCAAGGTAGCGCAAATTAAAATGTATGGGGCTCAAATAAAAAGAATTCCGGGGAGCAGGGAAAATACTTCCAATGCTGTTATGCAAGCAGCCCATCAAAATTATTACGCCAGCCATAACTGGAATCCTTATTTTCTTCAAGGGGTAAAGACAATTGCTTTTGAAATTTGGGAACAAATGGGTTGGGAAATACCGGACAATATAATTATGCCTGCGGGTCAGGGAAGTTTAGTATTGGGGTGCCAGATTGGTTTCAATGAATTGAAAATAGCCGGGGAGATCAACAAATCACCTCGCCTTTTTGCTGTTCAAGCCGCAAATTGCGCTCCTCTCTATCAGGCATTTCAAAAGGGATTAACAGAACCAATAACTATTCACAAAAAAGAGACTATTGCCGAAGGAATTAGTACTGCTTTCCCCATTCGTGGTTCAAAAGTTCTTTCAGCCGTAAAAGAAAGTAATGGTGCATTGATTGCAGTAGAAGAGAGGGAGATTTGGAAAAGTCTGAAAAAAATATCAAAATTAGGTTTTTATATAGAGCCAACCAGTGCCACAGCTACTGCCGGCCTTTCTCAACTGATTAATAATGGTATGATAAAGCAGACAGAATCTACAGTAGTCATCCTGACTGGCTCAGGTCTCAAAGCTACTGATAAAATAAAAAATTTAAAAGAATAAAAGGAGAAAGCTTGTTTTGTAAGTACAAAATAAGGGGGTTTAAATAATTAGGCGAGCACCTCCATTTTTCAAATATTCTTCGATATACAACTTGCTTAATATACGGCAAAAAGTTTTAATTTTTGCACTTCAGGCATATCTAAGTGCTATCAGATTCCTCACTTTTCTCGGGTAAAGCCGTATAATTGCTTCCCTTTCATTTACAATTGAGTCGGAAAAAGGTATATTTATTATGAAAATACAAAAAAGGAGTTTTCCTATTCCATGTTTATAAATATCATCGGCATCTTTGGCGGTCTGGTGATTTTCCTTTATGGGCTGCAAAAAACTAACTTGAACCTAAGACAGGCTTTTGGCAATAAATTACAGGCCTGGATCAATAAAATTACAATCTATCATTCCCTTTCTCTTTTTTTTGGAATCTTCCTTACTTTTACCATGCAAAGCAGCACTGCTGCTACTTCGTTATTAGTAGGATTAATTAATACTGGGTTAATGACTTTGTCTCAAGGCCTTCAGATCTTAATCGGAACAAGCATTGGAACAACCATTGCTACGCAAATTATTACCTTTAATATAGCTCAGTATGCTTTTGTTCTGATTCTATTCGGGTATGGCCTAAACATACTGAGCAAAAAACGACGTTATCAATTTCTTGGGGCTGTCTTATTAGGAATCGGTTTTATTTTTTTGGGTATGAAACTCATTTCTGATTTTGCAGAACCTCTAAAAAACAACCATTCTTTGCTTACTCTTATTTCTCATTTGCAGGGAATACCTGTTGCAACATTTCTTCTTTCTATCCTTATAACGAGTATCCTACAAAGCAGTACAGCCATGATGGGTTTGACGATTTCCCTGTCTTCCCAGGGAATTATTCCATTTGAATTAGCTATCCCTATCATTCTCGGTTCTCATTTGGGTTCCTGTACAACTGTACTCTTTGTCGGTGTGGGAAAAACAAGTCAGGCCAAAACCCTGACTTTCGGTAATTTATTCTATAAAATATTAGGTGTTACCATATTTTTCTTCTTGATGAAACCACTCTCCTCCGTTGCAACATTTTTTACACCTCATCTACCACGGCAAATTGCAATTGCCCATACTATAATTATTGTCGGCAACGCATTGTTAGTTTATCCTTTTCTTTCTCTGTTTACCTCTTTCTTGCAAAAATTATTCCCGCAAGCAAAACAGGAAGAATCAATGTACCACCCAAAATTCCTGGACGATAATGTACTAGAAACTCCTGATTTAGCACTTTACCTGGCTAGAAAAGAATTAGTACGAATGGCAAACACTGTTGATGAAATGTTTGTGGGTATTATGAAAGTCTTCTTTAACCAGGATGAAAACCTTCTCTATAAATTATGTAAAATGGATAGAATCGTTGACAATTTATCCAATGCCATTATCCGTTATCTGACCGAGATGAAATTTGAAGATTTAACTCCGGAACAATCCAGTGAAACATACGGTCTGCTAAATATTGTTAATGATTTTGAGCATATCGGCGATTTGATTGATAAAGATATCGTTCCTATTATTGAAAAACAGATTGACAATGAATTAAAACTATCGGAAGCAGGCATTTTAGAGATCAAGAAACTTTACAAAATGGTTTATCAAAATTTTTACCAATCTTTAGGGGCATTTGCGCTTGGTGATAAACGCTTGGCACAAAAGGCTTTGCAACAAAAAGATATGGTTGTCGAATGTGAAGCCAAAATGAGAAGAAGCCATATTGATCGCTTGCATCAGGGTGTAGAATTATCGCGACAGACAAGTTCAATTCATTTTGATTTGATTAATATTTTAAAACAGATTAGCGAGCACGCCTCTTTGATTTCCGAAATTGTTTTGAACAATAGGTAAATAAATTTATATTTTTATTCTATATGGTAACGGTATTACAACATCTTAACATGAGGAGAATATTATTCAATGGCAACAATTATCGCTTTTGGTATACAGCCAGACCAGGTTGAAGCCGGTATGGGTGGAACAATATTGAAATTAAGTGAATCAGCCTATCAAGTTACGATTATTGACCTAACCAACGGCGAGTTTTCAAAGGACCATCGTCCTGAATACCGTAAGAAAGAGGCCATCAAAGCAAGTCGTATTTTAGGTATTGATGAAAGGATTACCTTAGACTATTCATATTCCGAACTGGAAAATACCAAAGAGATTCGGGAAGAAATATCTGAAATTTATCAAAATACTTCTACAGACATTATATTTATTCCCTATCCTATTGATACTCATCCTGAAAGTAAAATTGCGGCAGAAATATGCAACACTTCTCTATACTATTACCATCAACAGAATTTTACCTCTTCCAAAACGAAAATCTTTTATTATTTTGCTGCTCCTTTCTATTACTATCAAAAACCTTCTTTTATCATAGATATCAGCAAAGAGATGGAGATGAAAGTAGAAGCATTAAAATGTTATGAATCTCAATTTGGAAATAATATTCAAGGTAATCAGTTATTTGAAAATATCTTGAATCTTAATCGCTACTACGGCATATTGATTGGTAAAAAATTTGGAGAATCATTTATTTGCAAAGAACCTCTTGAAATTAAAAATATTGAATTAACACTATAATCAATGATGTTTAATTACGTTTATCTAAAACTACTTTGGACTAAATCTACAACTTGCAGAGGACTTTCAGCTACAGGAATAGAAAACTTCTGAAAAGTTTTTATCTTTTCTTCGGCTGTACCTGTTCCTCCAGAGACTATAGCTCCTGCATGTCCCATTCTTTTTCCTGGAGGAGCTGTCTTCCCTGCAATTAAAGCAATAACGGGCTTTCTCATCTTTGCATGGATAAATTTTGCTGCTTCTTCCTCATCAGTTCCCCCAATTTCGCCAATTAAAACAATAGCTTCAGTTTGAGAATCTTCTTCAAAAAGTTCAAGAATATCAACAAAAGAAGAGCCGATTACGGGATCCCCTCCAATGCTTACACAGGTTGACTGGCCAAAATCATTTTTAGTCAAATTATAAACAACCTCATAAGTAAGAGTCCCACTTCTGGAGACTAGGCCTAAATTCCCCTCTTTATGGATAGAACCGGGCATAATCCCTACTTTTGCCTTCCCCGGGCTAATTATTCCAGCACAATTAGGGCCAATTAACTTTGAACCCTTTAACTTCACGTAATAACAGGCTTTAAGCATATCCAAAGTAGGGATACCTTCTGTAATACAAACTATGAGTTTTATTCCGGCATCTGTTGCTTCGTAGATAGCCTCAGTAGCAAATCGAGCAGGAACATAGATAATGGAAGTATTTACTGCCATATCTCCAACCGCTTCTTTAACTGTATTATAAACAGGAACTCCTTCTATTTGTCGCCCTCCTTTACCTGGAGTTACCCCTGCAATTACCTTTGTTCCATAATCTAACATCTTCCGAGTATGAAAATTTCCCTCTCTACCGGTTATGCCTTGAACTAATAAGCGTGTATTAGAATCAACCAGTATACTCAACTTTTCACCACCTCCATCGATCTTTTTGCTGCATCATTCATAGTGGCTGCTAAGAAGATCCCCTTTATACCCTTAAGTTTTTTTCGACCCTCTTCTTCATTCGTTCCGGTAAGTCTAACAACTAAAGGTAAGCTTATCTCTCTTTTAGAAAGAGCTTGAATAAGACCTTCGGCAACAACATCACATCTGGTGATCCCACCAAATATATTAACCAGAACAACTTCCACCTGCTCATCGGACAAAACAATATCTAGCGCTTTACCCACCTGCTGTGAACTTGCTCCTCCTCCTACATCTAAAAAATTAGCTGGCTCGGCTCCGTATTTTTTTACCAAATCCATAGTAGCCATAGCTAAACCGGCTCCATTTACTATGCAGCCAATATTTCCTTCGAGTTTAACATAGCTTATCCCTGCTTCTTTTGCTCTCACCTCAAGAGGGTCTTCTACCTCTAAATCCCTTAAGCTACTTATATCTGGGTGCCGGTAGAGAGCATTATCATCAAATATCATCTTGGCATCAATGGCAAAGAGAGATCCTTCTTCGGTAATTACCAAAGGGTTTATCTCTACCAAGGAAGAGTCCATTTCTTCAAAAATTCGGTAAAGAGTGGAAAGGATTTGAGATATATCTTGAACTAATATTTTATCTTTAGTGATAACTGAAGCAAGTTCGATAGCCTGGTAGCTTTTAAGTCCAAGTAAGGGATTAACATAAATTTTAAATATTTTCTCAGGATTGGCTCTGGCTAACTCTTCTATATCTACTCCCCCAGCAGGACTAACCATAACCACAACCCTTTTTTTAGCTCTATCAACGGTCACTCCTAAATAATACTCCTCTTTAATAGATACAGATTCCTTGACAAATACTCTTTTAACTAAGATGCCCTTGAGTTTAGAATTTAGAATCTGCTCAGCTGCTTTATAAGCTTCCTCTGGAGTAGAGGCAATCTTTATACCGCCTGCCTTTCCTCTTCCTCCTACCAGTACTTGCGCTTTTACGACTACGGGTCTACCTATTTTTTCAGCTATTTTTTTAACTTCCTCACTTGTTTTAGCAACCTCACCCCAAGGAGAAGGTATCCCCCTCTTAGTAAAAATCTCATAAGCCTGGAATTCATAAATCTTCATTTTTCACTCCCATCCATTAAAATCGAAAGGCATTCAGAAATACTATAGATCTTAATATTTTTCCTTCTTTTCTTAGCGTTCTTGAAATTCTATAAATAGAAGGAACATTCAGTAAGAAGAATATGGTCTTTCTTATCTATCTCTCATTTTAATCTTTCTTTTGCTATATATGTCGGTCTTCACCTTTGTTTCAAATTTATTTAAAAGCTGGGTCGCAGAATCATCTCCAATACTAAATCACTATATTTGGGTTAAGTTTTTTGAGGTAAATAACCTTTTTTTTTAACTAAATAATCAGATGATTTCCTAAAAGCCTCTTTTCCCCACCTATAACCCTATGTTTTTATGTTTTTCTCTTTCAGGAAATATCAACTCTTGTTTCTTATTAGACTATTTTACAAATTTATTGAGTGTACTTGGGTGGTTCCGTCTCATAAAAATTATTTCCCGTTGAATCTATCACTACAATTACTGGAAAATCTTCCACGTAGTAACGATGAATAGCCTCTGCACCTAAATCTTTATAAGCTACAACCTCTGATTTCTTTATGCTTTTAGCAATTAGAGCTGCCGCCCCACCAACAGCGTGAAAATAAACTGCGTTATTCTTTTTCATACTCTCAATTACTTCCTTAGAACGAAGTCCTTTGCCAATCATCCCCTTAAGTCCTTTATCGAGGAGTGCTGGAGTATAGGGATCCATACGATAACTTGTAGTTGGACCGGCAGAACCGCAAGCATAACCAGGTTTAGCAGGAGCTGGGCCAACATAGTAAATAATCTGATTCTTAATCTCAAGGGGTAACTTCTCTCCTTTATGCAGAAGAGAGAATAACCGTTTATGTGCTGCATCTCTACCAGTATATATGTATCCAGTAATGCTTACTATATCCCCCGCTTTTAAATTAGAAACTACCTCATCCGTTAACGGAGTAACAATCTTTACAGTTTTTGCCATTGATAAATCCTCCTTTACAAAATCCCTTCTGAATGACGATCTGCATGACAGCAAACATTCACTGCTACTGGCATACCAGCAATATGCGTAGGAGTATATTCAATATTTACTGCCAAAGCTGTAGTTCTTCCGCCTAAACCCGCAGGTCCAATCCCTAAATTGTTTATCTGCTCTAAGATCTCCTTTTCCATCTGTGCGTATCGTTCATCCTGATTGTGTTTTCCAATTTTACGAAAATTTGCCTTTTTAGCAATAACGAAAGCTTTATCGGCAGTTCCCCCGATACCCACCCCTACAATAGTGGGTGGACATGGGTTAGGACCAGCTTTCTTTATAGTATCCACTACAAAATTTTTAATTCCTTCTGCTCCGTCAGCAGGTTTCATCATAGCCAAGGCACTCATATTCTCACTGCCAAACCCCTTAGGAGTAACCATAAATTTAATCTTATCTCCAGGAACAATATCAGTATATATAATTGCTGGAGTATTCGTCCCTGTATTTTTTCGGGCAAATACCGGGTCATCTACCACAGATTTTCTTAAATATCCTTCCATATAAGCTTCCTTAACTCCTTCATTAACTGCCTCCCGAAAACTTGTCCCTATGATAGAAACCTCCTGACCCAACTCCACATACAAAACAGCCAAACCTGTATCCTGGCAGATAGCAATCTCTTCCTCTGAAGCTATTTTGTAATTCTCGATTAGCATATCAAGTACTGAGCAACCAATTTCTGAAATCTCACTTTCTCGTGCTTTTTTTAGCGCGGCTAAAACATCTTCCCCAATATAGTAATTTGCTCTTAAAAATAACTCCTTAACCTTCTTTTTAATTCTTTCGGTCTCTATTTTGCGCATTTATCTATCTCCTTTTCCCGTTTAACAATTTTTTTATTCTGGAGGAAGCTGAATAAAACCTTTTTCCATATGAAGCTTGGTAATCCCCTGGGACTTCTTTATAGCTGAAGAAGCAAGTTCTCTTAACTCCTCCTTACTCCTCTTTATTCTAGCTACTCCCTGCTCTATAGCCTTTAACCCTACGGCTACTGCTTCCTGAATAAACATCTCTGTGTCTCCCATAGTGGGAATTATATATTCTTCATTTAATCCCTTTCCTTCTGCATAATTAGATATAGCATTTGCTGCACTAATACACATTTCATCGGTTATACTTCTTGCGCCCACATCCAAAGCTCCCCTAAACATTGCAGGAAATCCAAGAGAATTATTCACCTGATTAGGAAAATCGGAGCGACCGGTAGCAACAATTCTTGCTCCCGCCTCTTTTGCTTCCCAAGGCCATATTTCAGGAATAGGATTAGCACATACAAAAACAATGGCATCCTTAGCCATACCAGAGATTTCTTCTTTCTTTATTGTATTGGGACCAGACTTGGATAAAGCAATACAAACATCAGCTTTTTCAAGAGCTTCTTTAATGTAACCCTTCCTTCCCTCCTTATTTGTCTTTTCACATATATTCCATTTGGTAGGCTCTTTCTTTAATTCCAATCTTCCCTGGTGAAGAATCTCTTTACTATCCACCATTATTATTTTTTCGGGATCCGCTCCAGCTAACATTATGTACTTGGCACAGTTCATATTTGCTGCCCCTGCACCAATGAAAGTAATTGAGACATCTTCCATCTTTTTATCAACTACCTTCAATGCACTAATTAATCCAGCTAAGGTAACCAGAGCTGTTCCTTGTTGATCATCATGCCAGACAGGAATATCTAACTCTCTCTGTAATCTTTCAAGAATATAAAAACATTTTGGCTTAGCAATATCCTCAAGGTTTACAGCTCCAAATGAGGGAACAAGCCATTTAACTGCATTAATGATCTCATCAGGGTCTTTAGTATTTAAGCATATGGGAAATGCATCTACCCCCCCCAAATATTTAAATAGCATTCCTTTGCCTTCCATTACGGGAAGAGCTGCTTCAGGTCCTATATCCCCCAAACCAAGGACTCTTGTTCCATCGCTAATAATCGCAACAAAATTTCCTTTATTGGTGTGTTCATATACCTTATTTTTATTTTTTTGAATGTCCAGGCAGGGTTCCGCTACGCCGGGAGTATACCATATAGCAAAATCTTCATAGCTTCTCACAGGGGCTTTAATCTCTACTCCTATTTTACCATGATAAAATGGATGATACTTCATAGCGAACATCTTAGGCTCATTGGCCTTTGCCAAAAGCTCTTCTTTGTTTAATTCTTTACTCATTATATTCTCCTTTAAAAATTTATTTTAGCTATACAGCCATGTATTTACGCTGATATTTTTCTCTTTCTCCCTGTTACTTGAGTCTCCAATAAATACTGCACCCGCATAGCGGGTGGCTTTAAGAAGCCTCTACAAGAGGCTTAACTTTTTATTAGCCAGTTTTTTCTATACTCTTCTTAACTTGATCTCTTATCCACCTGTTACACCATTCTTGCCAGGATATGCAAGGGGAATTCTTCCCCTTGAAAACCCCCTGAGATCCTTTGTTGTTTACGTTATAACAATGAGGGGAATGATAGGCTCTGGCTTAAAACCTACCTTGGCATATATTTGGGCCTTAGGTAAGAAACGATGAGCTTATGGTATCGAAGGAATTAAAATTCTGATACGATCAGCTAATATGGTCTCTATTTAGGATTTCAGGTAAAAAATATTTCAGTTAGCTCATCTTTATCTTTAATGGTAAAACCCATTTATTTAACCATTACCACCTTCAAAGAAGGTGGTAATGGTTAAATAAATCAATATATAGCTCTTATCTTATTGTCCGGTAAAGCAGGGGAGGTTCATTTTCTCTAATTTCAAAGATATCTCCAATTATTTTCCGTGTTAACATTAGAAACTTCTAACACTTTTCAGGGAATACTAATAAAAAATCTTTCTCTTTACAACTTATTAAAATCTTTTCTATGATAGAGGCCGAATATTCTAGTAGGCTCGATCTTTAAGAGGAAAGAGATTTTTTTGTTACAACCACAGCTTAATCTCCTGTCAATTTTAAAACTGGTAATCTAAAATTGGTTGAAATTCATTGTTTTTTACCATTGCAAAAATCTTTAATATTTTTCTATTTATTTCAAATATTTTTTCAATGTTTACGTATTTCTGTGTTGTAAGATAAAATATTTAATATTATCTAAAAGATATCAATCATCCTGGCAAGTGCTGCCTTGCCTCTGTACTCCGGTAGTAAGATGGGAGCTCTTTTTCCCTTTTTTATTCCAGCATCAGTAAGTAACTTTACATATCTTGACATATTTTCAAGTGTTAGTTTTCCTTGTTTTTTACCCGATTTTATATATTCAGCAGCTGAAGTGCCAGACCTCCTGCCAAATACCATAGTGTCAAGAGTTGAATTACCCATCAATCTATTCTTTCCATGAACTCCACCTGAGACCTCACCTGCTACCCATAGTCCTTCAATTGTGGTATGGCCCCAGGGGTCAGTTTCAACCCCTCCATTCTGATAATGAAGTGTTGGAAATACAAACACCGGATTTTTTGTCATGTCTATATCATATCTATTAAACATCCTTCTCATTCCCGGAAAAGCTTTGTCTATATAACCTTTACCATTTTTAATCTCAATCATAGGGGTATCCAGCCATACACCTCTCATACCTGTCGGGGTCGTAATTCCCTTGTTTCTAACATAACATTCCCGTATAATGGCAGCCGCCTCTACATCCCTCGGCTCAAGTGGAAATACAAATGCCTCACCATCTATATTTACTGGTTGAGCACCTGAGGTTCTAAGTTTCTCTGTGAGCAGATATCCGATTATTTGAACTGGATATGCCGCACCTGTTGGATGATACTGAACTGTATCTACATCTCTCAATTTAGCACCAGCACGATATGCAAGGACAATACCATCTGCGGTTGCACCATAATGATTAGTTGTTGGAAAACCTCTTATGTGTAGTCGTCCAAAACCTCCTGTGGCAAGAATAGTTGCTTTAGCCTCTACTATTTTGAATTCTCCCGTTTCAAGATTATATAAAATTGCACCAGTGACTCTATTATTGTCTGTGAGAAGTTCAATGGCAGGAAAATATTCGATACTGCCTATTTCTCTGCTCCCGAATTCATCTCTTATTACTCTGAATTCCTCAAGTCCGGTATAATCCCTACAAGAATGCATCCTTTTTATTGATGTGCCACCTCCCCATTTTTCAACAAAGTCTCCATCTTCTTGTCTATCCATTATTGCTCCTAATTCATGCAGCCAATGGATTATGAAAGGGGCATCTTCAACCAAGGCGCGTAATACATCTGGCTTATTGGTAAAGTGTCCTCCACCCATAGTATCCAGGTAATGTCTTTGTATAGAATCTACATCTCTATCTGCTGCCTGTGTCCCGCCTTCCGCCATGATCGAATTAGCATCACCATGTCTTAATTTATTCGCAAGTAATATCTTTTCTTTTGCAATTCCCTGCATATTTGCCCAGATACAAGCAGTTGTGCCTGCGAGACCACCACCTATTACTAAAAGATCTACACTGTAATCAGCACGCGAAATATCAACTTCTCTTTCCTCTATAAGAGGATATGCTTCAAGCAAATCAACTACTGGATTTGCGCCAAGGTCTCCTTTATTTTGGCCAATTGTTATTTCTCTTTTTCCGCCAGGGACAAAATCCGGGTGTATTTTAAGCACTTCTTCTCGTTCTTCTTTAGTCATAGCAGGTGGAGTGTAATCCTTTCTTTTTTGTCTGGTCCTATGCACCTTATCTATAAGTTGATACATATACTCAGGGAAGCCTTCAATATACTTTACTTCGGCCATCGTAACCTCCTTTAAAAAATCAGAAAAACTCAAGTTAAAATTGAGAATGAAAAATTAATAAGACCAATGTATCGTTTAGATTTTGCATCACTCTATTATTAATACTAACTGCTTTCTTCTTTTATTTTCACCTATTTTCATCGTTTTTCATTAATATATTGATAATCTCTAATTATTTTATTAATCTGGTTCCCTTTCTCGTTCAGCATATAACTTTTCCAGATCTTCTCTAGTGAGACTCGTAATTTTATCCATCTCTTGGTCAAATTTACCTTCTTCTATCTCTTTTACCCTCTTTAAAAGATTTTTAGGTTCCTTGCCACTACCATACCTGCCATACATCCTTCTGGCAAGTTGTGCGATATTATACTGCACAAGCTCTGCGGGGCACCGCAGTGCACATAACCCACATTGAATACAATCAAATGACAATTCAGCAACTGCTTTAAAATCCCCTTTAATTGCTGCTTGAACATAATCCATTACTTCAAGATTTTGAGGACAGGCTTTAGTACACGTATTACAGCTTATACATCTTGCAAGTTCTGGATAATATTTAAACATAGTAGAAACATCATATTCTTCCTTATTAATATCATAAGAGGCTTTTTCTGCTGGTACAAATGGTATCTGAACAAGATACATACCATCTTCTACCCTTGTCTGACAAGCCATACCAGTTTGAAGTTTATATTCTCCCTTTTTCCGATAAACGGTAGAACAACCACCACAAAATCCCTGTCTGCATCCACAACCCCTAATAAATTTATATCCTGCATACTCCATTGCAGTTAATATGGTAAGGTCAGCTGGTACTTTATACCCTTTTCCCATAATGTAAATTGTCACCCAGTTTTCGACATCTTTATCCTCCACTCCTGCCACCATAGGTTTACTCGCAACAGCAATCCTTTGCATTATCTCCTGGGGATCTAATCTTTTATTTTTTTCCTCTTCCATTTTGTCCTCCTACAATAATCCTTTGCTCTTAATTAGCGGTTCTGGATCAATATAATTTAAATCAAATCTACAATATTTTTGGTCTAACCCAAACGCAATTGACATTAATTGGGTAAAATAAAATACGGGGATTTCTTTGAAATAAGGGTATTTCCCCTTGACTTCTTTTTGTCTGTTATCTAAATTAAAAGCACATAAAGGACAACTTGTTATTATTGCTTCCGCTCCTTCTTTTTGAGCACGGGTAAGAATACTATAAGACAATTCCACAACTATATTTTTATCTTGAACTGTTTGATAACTACCACAACATAACTTTTTGAAGGGATTATTAATGACTTCTGCTCCCAATTTTTCAAGCAATTCTTCTTGAATTGTTGGATCTTCAGGATCATCAATCGCTACTTCCTTGGGTCTTAAAAGCATACACCCATAATAGGGTGCAACTTTTAAATTCTTAAGTGGATTTTTTACCTTTTCTTCCACTTTTTCAAAGCCTTTATCTTGTAATAGTTTCAAAAAATGTATAACTTCTACTTTACCCTCATAATTTTCTTCCTCATCCATAAGGTTATTTATCTTTTCAAGGTCTTCTGGATTTTCTTTTACACGAAGATTTGCTCTTTTTAAGGTATTATAACACATAGAACATAAGGTAACTAATCTAAATTCATCTTTTACAAGCCCTTGTTTATTCATTTCTTGAATTCTAATTAAATTTCTGATAGGAGCGACATGGTGCATTAAATCATCTGAGGTTAAAGAAAAGACAGTCCCACAACAATTCCATCTGGGGAGTTCAATTAGTTCTATGTTCATTGTCTTTGCACAGGCTATTGCAGATTCCTCAAAGTTTTTTGCTGATGTCTTTAGAGTGCAACCAGGATAATATGGTATCTTCATTTTCACCTCAACCTGTAAATTTACGCATTGCGCTTACTAACGCAATCGCAGGTAGTATTTTTACTTCATCTTCAGGAATATTTTTTATATTAAGGTAATCTAATCCTTGTCTTAATCTTAATTGCCTAAGGCTTTCAGCCACTTTTGAAAGGTCTAATCCACGTGGACATCTGACCGTGCAGGTATAACAGGAAGCACAAACCCACATTGCTTTTGAATCCATTACTTCCTTCTGCCCTAATTGCACCATTCTCATCATTTGAGAAGGTGATATGTCCATCTCAAAAATCAATGGGCAACTACCTGAACAAACTCCGCATTGATCACATCGTGTTATTTTCTGGCCACTTAATTCTTCAACCTTTTGTAGGAAATCTATATTTTCCTTTGTGATTAAATTTTTTTTAATCATTATTAATCTCCATATAATTTCTTGTTCATATTCTCAACAAGTTCTTTTCTCTTTTGAATAGGAATTGGGCCTTGATTCCTGGCAAAATCAGCTAAATTATTAATATTATTTACAAAGCCCCTTAACATGACAGTAACAAATTGAACAAATTGTACTCTATTCTTATCAACACCTATTTCAGTTAAAATATTCTTCACTTTTGAGACATTGTCTCCTATTACTTTTATGCTGTGCGGAAAAGGAGAGGATTTTTCTTCGCTTTCAGAAATAAGTATAGCATCAGCTCCTAAGCTAAATGCTTGTAACATAATTTTTGGAGTAATCCTACTACCACTTGGAACTCTAATGATTATAGAATCGGTAGAATAAGGCATCTTTGCTGTTCCAACATTATCAGCTAACCGGTAAGAGGTTACATCATCTGCAAATACCAGAATTCTTATCTGTCCATCTTGCTTCTCTTTTAAGCCAGATTCAATTTCTGCCAGGATTTGTTCATTGGTATAGCAGTGTAAATCAAGAGCATCTCTTGGACAAGAAGCAATACAACTGCCACAACCTAAACACATCACTTCATTTACTTTTGCAACACTAGAAGAAATTTTTATAGCATTTGTTGGACAATGCATAATACATAGTTGACAACCATCACAAAGTTCTTCATGTACAAATGCTAAAACTGGGTCTTTAGAATAACCCCCCTGATTCATTAATCTAGTGGCCCTTGCAGCAGCTGCGCTTGCTTGGGTTACAGTATCAGGTATGTCCTTAGGCCCCTGAACTGTTCCAGCGAGAAATACTCCATCAACAAGTGTATCAACAGGCCTAAACTTTGGATGCGCCTCTTGGAGAAAGCCATCAGGGCTCTTAGCAAGTTTTAACATATCCGCAATCTTATTACTAGTTTCACTTAGTCCTAACCCTACCGAGAGCACAACCGTATCAAATTCTGATTCTATTATTTGACGTGTAAGTGTATCCTCTACTTTTAAGGTGACTTTTTTTGTTTTAGAATCCTCTAGTGCTTCTGCAACCCTGCCTCTTACAAATTTAACTCCGGCATCTTGTGCCCTTTTATAATATTCTTCAAATCCTTTACCATAAGCCCTTAAATCTGTATAGAATATATAAATATCTCTGTTTGGGTCAGAACGCTTTAATAATTGTGCAAGTTTGGTGGCATACATACAACATATTCTTGAACAATATTCTCTTCCAACCTGTTCATCTCTAGAACCAACACACTGTATAAATCCGATTCTTTTCCCTAAATCTCTTATGGGATTCCCCTCTGAGGCATAGACTATCATTCTCTCCATTTCAAGAGCTGTTATTACATTTTTATATTTTCCATATCCATATACTTTCTTCTGAGTAGCATCAAAAATATCAAAACCAGTAGCCACAATTATTGTATCTACATTAAACTCTACTTTTTTAGGCTGGTCATTAAAATCAATGGCATTTTCGGGACAGAACTTTTCACAAAGACCGCAAACCTTTCCACCTCTGGTAAGTCTCAAACAGGTCTCCGGGTCAATTAAATTTTTATTAGGAACAGCAAAATCGAAAGGAGTATAAATTGCAGAATGACTTTTTAGTCCCTCTTCAAATTTATCTGGCACATTCTTTATCGGACATTTTTCTTCACAAATTCCACAAGCAATACATTTATCTGCATTAACATACCTGGGTTTCTTTTCAATTTCGACTTTAAAATTACCCAAATATCCTTCAATATTTTTAATTTCTGAATATGTAAACAAATTAATATTTGGATTGACTGGAACATCTGCCATCTTTGGGCTCAGAATACAGGCTGCACAGTCTTCCGTCGGAAATGTTCTTGATAGTTGTGCCATATGACCACCAATACTGGGTTCCTTTTCAACCAAATAAACTTGAAATCCTGCATCACCTAAATCCAGGGATGCCTGAATACCAGCAATACCAGCTCCTATTACAAGGACATTTTTCCCAACCGGCATTATTTTTTTCTTTAATGGCTTATTGAATCTTGCTTTTGCAATTGCTATATAAGTTAGATATTTCGCCTTTTGTGTAGCATCTGAAGGTCTATTAAAATGCGGCCAGGCACACTGTTCACGAATGTTTGCCATTTCAAACATATAGGGATTTAACCCAGCTACTTCTAAGGTGTTCATAAAGGTATTGCCTTGAAAATGTGGTGAACAAGCAGCTATTACAACCGCATCTAATTTATTCTCTTTTATATCATTTATAACTAACTGTTGCCCAATCTCTGAACACATATGCTCATAATCACGAGTAAGAACCACATTGGGCTGATTTTCTGCAAATGAGGCTACCTCTTTTACATCAACAAATTCAGATATATTACCTCCACAATGACATATATATACTCCAATCCTTATATTTTTATTGCTTTTTTCCATATACTACTCTCTCTATTTTAATTATAAAAAATTATGCCGTAATTAACATTAATGTAATGTGTAATTTTGAATTATTAAACTATATATACTATAATTTTTGATACCTCCATTATTTTATTTTTTAATAATAACAAATACAATATTTTAAGTCAATTTATTTTATGCTGTTTGTCAATTAAAAATTAAAAGTGCACACTTTTTTACATGATTTAAAGTTTAAAAGTGCACACCTTGAAACTATAATCTAAAACTAAAAAGAAAGAGGTTTTAGGTTATGGTTCAGATGCACAAGAAATTTAACAATGATCAGGTCAAAGATCTATTGAGGCGCTATGTAGAGAATAAGATAGAGAGAAAATACCTGCAGGAATTCCTGGGAATTAAAAAGAGAAGATTCTTTCACTTAGTCAAAGAATTCAAGAATAATCCCGAGGGATTCTCTATTCATTATTCCCGTAACAAGCCAACCAGAAAGATCTCAGAAGACCTGGAGAAAAACATGATCAGGGAACTACAAATGGAAAAATCATTAATCGAAAATCCGAATACACCCGTAACACATTACAATTACAGCTACAACAGTTTTTCAAGGTTCTAAGTAAAACTTAATTAAGGAATAGAATTGTTAATAATCATCAATCTTTTTAATTGTTTTTAGGAATACCATTTTCATCCCAGCCTCGAATACTATAATAACCTGTCAGCATTCTGGATAACTCTTCTCTTGTGATTGTTTGATTTTTGGGTGGTAGTGGTTCATCAAAGAATCTATCAGGTAATGTATCGGCCCCTGTTTCCATCCCTGTACTTAGATTAAAATTTCTTATCTCTGACAAAATATTATTGGTAATCTGCTTAAATTTATTCTCAGAATAATTATATCCAGTTACACTGCTATATAAATCAACCAAGAAATTTATTGGGGTTAGATCTCTGGTAAAACGGCATATAATTCCGGTGTCTTGAATGATATGATGATTTTCAAAGTCAATCAATACTTTAACTTCCCCATCATTTGTCGAAAACTCATGCATTCCACTTAATTCTGCCTTATAGACAGTTGCCCTTAAGTGACATGCCCCCCGCGGTGAAGTTGCATATGCTAGGCCCATACCCCTAAGGATCCTTGGATCATAACCAGCGGGTTCAAGACCTTTGACATGAATAGCCAAATCATTTAAGCCAAGCTCTTGACTAGCATCTTTTATACCCATAGCCAAGATATCTCCTATTCCCCTCCTGCAAGATATATCCTTTATGAGGTCTGCAATTCTATCAGCATTCCCATATTCCAAATCAGTATATAGTCTGCCTCTTTCTGTTGCTTCGATAGCTAATCCTACTACATTCCCAGTACTGATTGTATCCAAGCCTAAGCGATCACAAATATCATTTAAATAAGCTATTTCTTCCAACTGGTCTATTTCACATAGACCTCCGAATGAATAGATTGTTTCATATTCAGGACCCTCAATCTTTAATCCTTGTCTCTTGCCCTTTTTTACAGTAGAAAATTTACCACAAGCAATCATGCAGCGATGACAGGCTCTAGGTTTGGCATCCATTTTTTCTACTATATAACTTGCACTAATATTCTCCCAGTTATCTTTTTCTCCTTTTTGCCAGTATCTAGTAGGGAATGCCCCATATGAATTTACTAGAGCTACCAGTTGTGGTGTACCGTATTTTTGGTAGTTCTTTATTCCTTGGTCTTCCTTGGCTTTCTTCACAAATTCACTAACTATCCTGTCAAATTTTCCCTCCTCAGCAGCTTTTGTTTTAATATTTCCGTAAAAAACCATGGCTTTTAATTTTTTTGAACCCATAACAGCCCCCACTCCTGCCCGACCAGCATGTCTCCAATAATTATTTGTTATTCCAGAAAAAACTACCAAGTTCTCTCCAGCAGGGCCAATAACAATTGCCTGAGAACCCTTTACTCCAACTTCTTCAATTATTCTATCTTCTGTTTCATATGTTTCTTTTCCCCAAAGATGATCTGCATTTTTAAATTCTATCCCTTTTTCAGTGATTACTAGATAACCCGGGGAGGTTAGTGTTCCGTGGAGGATAAATCCATCATAACCAGTTGCCTTCATTTTGGGAGCTACATATCCACCTGAATAAGATTCTACATAAATACCTGTCTGAGGGGATTTAGTAAATACTCCGTAGCGGCTTACAGCCTGCATAGTAGTGCCTGTCAAGGGGCCGGTACAAAATATCAACTTATTATCAGGTGATAATGGATCAACTTTTGGGTTTACCTCTCTTTTTAATAGATAAGTACCTAAACCCTTTCCGCCAATATATTTTTCATAAATTTTTTCTGGAATTATCTCTTCCCCATATTTTTTTTGGTCAAGATAAATATGCATTACCTTCCCATGGTTTCCGTACATACTAGTTTCCTCCATATTTTAGCCTTTTAAAGTATTATTTGTTTATATAAAAACCTTCAGTTGCAAATTTTAGAGTGTTTGCTACATTTTCTGTAAAAGTACATAAGATAAACTCGTTTCCTTACATGAAAATATAATCGAAAGCTGATACGTTGCCTCAAGTAGAAATACAATCAAAACTGCTTTGAGATTTCCTGCTTATGGCGGTTTCTTTATTTCTATTTTGCTTTAAGATATTTAATTCTTAAAGCTCATTCTTTAAACGTTTCGTCTGACAATAATCCCTGCTCCGATCATACCCTACCTAATTCTTTTCCCACTGATGCACCAGTCATTGATAAGCAAGTTGTAGCTGTTTATTTTTTTCAGTCTATTAGCAAAAACCCGGTGAATTACCTTTGGATAGTATGCCGGTATAAAATTGCTGGTGACTACAGTCTCGCCATTAGTGATGAGTGAAGCTGTCTGTTCAGGAGGCATGATTTTATCCTTTATACTGTTACATCGTATTCTGTTATTGATTCTTGTCATTGTCATGCTCAAAAGACACTTTCTTAACAGCATTCTCAATAATATCCAAACCTACCTCCAGCTGTTCTTTGGTAACAACTAAAGGTACTAAAATCCTAATTACATTACTATAAAGACCTGCAGAAAGTAGGACAAGACCATGTTGGTATGCTTCTTGAATTACTTCTTTTGTTTTTTCTTTTGCAGGTTCTTTAGTATCCCTATCTTTAACCAACTCTAAAGCGTACATGGCTCCACGTCCTCTAACATTTCCTATAATGGGATATTTTTCGCGTAGTTTCATGAAGCGGGATAGTATAATTTTACCAATTACCTGGGCTTTTTTAGCAAAATTATCTCTTTCCATAATATCAATCACTTTTAGGCCAGCTTCACAGGCTAGAGGATTACCACTAAATGTTCCTCCAATACCACCTACATGAGCAGCATCAAAAATTTCTGCTCTGGCCGTGACAGCGCTAATTGGTAAGCCACCAGCCATGGATTTAGCTGTAGTAATAATATCAGGAACTACGTCCCAATATTCGCTGGCAAACATTTTGCCTGTTCGGCAAAAACCGGACTGAATTTCATCTGCAATAAAAAGAATATTGTGTTTATTACAGATATTTTTTAATTTGGTTATAAATTCGTCAGGTGGTAAAATGAATCCTCCTTCTCCCTGAATGGGTTCTAAGATAACAGCAGCAACATTCTCTGGATCGACAACAGAAATAAACATCTCTTCTAACCTTTCTGCACACCTTAGATTGCAGGTTTCTCTCTGTAATCCATAGGCACAACGGTAACAATTAGCGAAAGGCATTTTATGAATTCCCGGTGCAAAAGGACCAAAACCAAAACTATAGGGCTTTACTTTGCTGGTTAGGCTCATAGTTAAGAGTGTTCTACCATGGAAAGCTCCTTCAAAACAGATAATATCAGATTTCTTGGTATACTTACGAGCTATTTTAATAGCATTTTCTACAGCTTCAGCCCCACTATTAACCAGCATTGTTTTTTTCTTAAAATCACCGGGAGTAATCTCACATAATTTTTTGGCTAATTTTATATAGGATTCATACAACACTACATTAATACTGGAATGAAAAAAATTCTCTGCTTGCTTTTTAACTGTTTCAACTACTTCCGGATGACTGTAACCTATATTTAATACACCAATGCCACCAGCGAAATCAAAGAGAATATTTCCATCAACATCTTCAATCACTGCTCCTTCCCCTCTTTTGATAAAAGTTGGTACTGTGTTAAAAACACCTTGAGGGACGAATTCATCCTTATTTTTTAATAATTCTTTTGATTTGGGACCGGGTATTATTGTTTTTATAGATGGTTTTTTAATACTTCTTATACTTATCATTTTTAAAATTCCCCTTTTGTTTTTTAAATTAATTTTATTAGGAAGATTCCTTAAAAACTTTAAGCAAACGTACTTAGTTTAGATATAAAAAATAAAAAATTGACAAAACCTCTCAGAAAAAAGTTTTACCTATGAAACAATCAGTTTTCCATAGCAAATAACGACAATGTATAAATATATCTTGAAAGTAATACATATGGAATATAAAAATCAATCTATTTATTATTAATCTTCTTCTGGTTTTAATAAATAATGCCCTACGCCTTTCTCCATAACTTGATCATATCGTGGTAGATTATCGAATATTATTTCTTTTCTGGAAATTACTTAATATTTTGCCAGGCCTTATACCCGTAGGTTTCCCTTCCTCTACAACAATCTCTCCATTTACAATAACATATCTAATTCCTCTTGGATATTGAGGTTTGCTATATGTTGCCATATCTATAATATTTTTTTGATCAAAAATCACGATATCGGCATCAAATCCTTCTGCCACAATACCTTTTTTACAAAGTCTTAATTTTGAGGCAGGCAAGGATGTTATTTTTCGTATAGCATTTTCTAATGTTAAGAGTTTTTCTTCTCTTACATATTTTCCAAGTAGTCTTGGAAATGTTCCATACTTCCTAGGATGAGGTTTACCATTAGGAATTGAAGCTGAAGACTCATCTGTAATTATAGATGACAACGGGCTAGATATCACGGCTTTTAAATCTTTTTCATTAAGCATAAAAACTGTCATTGTAGCATCTCCATTTATTTCTAAAAGCCAATTAAAAAATCTTTCAAATAGGTTATTAGATTCATTTTTTTCATTTAATATTTTTTCTAATGATTTCCCCACATATTCTTCTTTTAATTTACATTCATTTATTATAATGTTATCCCATCCATTGTCCTTAATCCAATTTTCACCATTAATTAAATTTTCATTAATCTCTTTCTTTATTCTTTCTCTTGTTGATTTATTTTTCAAGCGTTCAAGCATTTTGCCTATACCGCCATCTAGCATCCATATTGGTAGTAGTGCGGTTATAGTTGTATTGCCTGCTATGTAGGGATATACATCACAGTTAACCTCGACACCTCTACTTCTCGCTTGTTCCATTAGTTTTAAACTTGTATTAACTAGTCCCCAGTTTTCCTTTCCACCTGATTTGTGATGAGAAATTTCAACTGCAATATTATTTTCTTCACCTATTTTAATAGCCTCTTCTACGGCCTCAATTAACTTATTGCTTTCACTCCTTATATGAGTCGTATAAACCAGCCCATATTTCTTTAAAACAGCCCCTAACTCGATAAGTTCATCTGTAGTAGAATAGCACCCAGGTGGATATATAAGACCTGTAGACATCCCAAAAACACCATCTTCAATGCTTTTTTCAAGGAGTGTTTTCATTTTTTCCATCTCTTCTTTTGAAACTTTATTTGAATCAAAACCTTTAACTGCTAATCTTATTGTTCCCTGCCCTACCAAAGGAGCGATATTTATAGAAATCCCTTGTTTTTCAACCTTTTTATAAAATTCTCCCAAAGTTTCCCAATCCCATTTATAATCGAAATCTTTTACTAAAAAAGGTGATAAGTATTTTTTTAAAACATCTACTCTGTCAGGATTTATTGGAGCCATAGACAATCCACAGTTACCAACAACAGCGGTTGTTACACCTTGCATTATAAAGTTTTCAGCATTTGGATACGCCAAGATACCATGGTCAGCATGGCTATGTAAATCAATAAAACCTGGTGATATAATCATCCCGTCTGCATCTATTTCTTTTTCCCCATATCCATCGACAAAACCCAAGCTCTTTATTTTCCCTTTATTTATTCCAATATCTTTTTTTAACCAAGGATTACACGTTCCATCTATTACATACCCGTTTTTGATTTTTAAATCATAATCTATCATTTTCATCTCATTAACCGATTTATATATTGAACAATGTTAAAATATTTATTTGGGAAGTTTTTGCAATATCTTACTTTTATTTAATCGATTATTTAAATATTGCTGTTTTATTTCTTTTACCGGGAATTTACTCTCATCCCCACCTTAACAGCTGGGGTTCATGCTAAATTAAACAAGATGGTTAAAGATTCCCTATAAATAACTTGAATTATCGTTTTAGAAGGGGAGAAATATATTTCCCCCCATTGATGGCTTTTTTAAATTCTTCTCTTGCTTCTTTCAAAATATTTGGTTCGGTTAAAAGGTCATACACAGTTAAAGCTAAAGTTTTAGCAGCAACCAACATACCCTTAAAGCCTATGGTACTACCAGATGAAGCAGTGGTCTGCCAACTATGCTCTGGAAGACTGATTGGCCAACAAGTTGTTCCAAATTGTGCAGTAGGTGTTATAAAAGATACATCTCCTACATCAGTAGAGCCTGCCATTATTTTACCTTTAGAAAGTGGCCCTTTATCTTTTACAATTATTTTATCAGAGAGAAATCTACCCACCTCCTCTTGTGTTAAGTCATATGATTTTAGTATTGTTCGAAAACTATCAGCAGGCATAGTTGCTTCTAATTCTTGAGCAAAATTTCTTTCCTCATTAGTAAAATCTGGCGGGCCAACCTTCAATAAATTTTCATAGATTGTTTTTCCTATAGTATCATTAGGTAAATATTCATAACATCCTGTTATGAATTCGACATTGACAGTAGTTCCAGTCATCATTGCAGCACCTTTGGATATATCTAACACTTTTGAATATATTTTTTCTACTTGATTCCTATGAGGAGCTCTTATAAAGTACCATATTTGTGCATAATCTGGAACTACATTAGGAACCGATCCTCCATTGGTTATTACACTATGAATTCGAGCTTCTTGTAATACATGTTCTCGCAAATAATTTACTCCTATATCTGTAAGTATTACACCATCTAAAGCACTCAATCCTTTATCGGGATCAGATGCTGCATGAGCTGCAACACCATGAAAATTTATTTTAAAAGAATTCAATGCAAGAGAAGAACAATCCCATATTGTATTTACATTCATCGGATGCCAGCATAGAGAGGCATCTAAATCATCAAAAACTCCAGCTTTTGCCATAAATACCTTCCCAACAAGTGTTTCTTCTGCAGGGCACCCATAATATCTAACTGTTCCTTTAATTCTATTATTTTTCATCATTTCCTTAATTGTTACTGCTGAACCCAAACTGCCTACACCTAGAAGGTTATGACCACATCCATGTCCTGGTTGCCCATAATTTATTGGTTCTTTTTTATTAGACACTTTTTGAGAAAGCCCTGGAAGTGCATCATACTCACCTAGAATCCCAATTATAGGACTTCCCTTGCCGTATGAAGCAACAAAAGATGTAGAAATATTTCCTATGTTTTTTGAAATGGAAAAACCCTCCTCCTCAAGAAAATTAATAATTTTATTGGATGCATAAGTCTCATTTAAAGCGACTTGTGGGTGGTCCCATATATCTTTAGCTAAATTTGAAAGTAATCCCTCTTTTTTATTTAGATATTCTAATATATCAGTTTTTATACTCATTCTTGCTTATTTCCTCCTTATTAATATTTTACCAAGAGCCAACGACCCTTGAACCCATAATTATGGTAGGTAACCAACAACTTATAGCAGGTATAAATGTGGTTAATAATAAAACAGGTACTCCTACTAGGAACAAATAAAGCAAAATAGGTGGTATTAACTTTTCATAAAGCACTCCAGACAATCTTACAGTAGCAAATAATGTTATAGCAAACGGCGGCGTTATTACTGCTAAGCCCTCAGCTACTACAAATATTGCTCCAAATTGTACTAAATTTACCTCATAAAAATTCATTACTGGTATCATTAGAGGTACTAGTATAATCATTGTTGGAGTTGCATCTATAAACATGCCTAGGATAAATAAAATCAAATTAACAAACAATAATATTACAATTTTACTTTCAGCAATTCCTAGCATACTTTCGATAAATACTTGTGCAATCCCTACTCGTGCAAAGGTTCTTCCTAAAACTATTCCCATTGCAATTAATATAAAAATCATCCCCACAGTTAAAACTGAATCGTAAGTAACTGATAATAATTTTTTACTATCTAATTTACGATAAACAAATGTTCCAATTAATAATGTATATATAACTGCGAGTGAACCCGCCTCACTTGGTGTACAAATACCACCGTAAATACCTACAAATATAAGAAGGGGAGTACCTAGTGCCGGTAATGCCTCGAAAATAATTTTAATTTTATTTTTCCTAACAATTATTTTTTCAATATCACTGTTATTATTAATATTGTTATTTTCCCCTGAATCAAAGTGTCTATATTTTTCTGAAATAAAATAATTTAAAATCAGGTATCCCAAAGCCATTAAGGTCCCTGGCACAATAGTAGATAGAAAAACTGCAGCAACTGATTGTTTAGACAAAAGACAGTAAATTAATACTGGTACACTTGGGGGTATAAGATATCCCAAAGGGCTTGAAGCACAAATAACAGCTGCTGTATATCGTTTTTCGTATCCATAATTTTTTTCTAAAGGCTCGACTAATAACGGTATCAAAGCAGCAACACAAGGTATAGATGAACCAGTTAAGGCTCCGAATAAATATGATGAAACTATGCCAACAGCTATTAACCCTCCTTTCATCTTCCCCACCAAAAGGCTGGCAAGTGCAAGAACCTTTTCGGCAACTCCAGATTGGGCCATCAATGCACCTGCTAAGAAAAAAAAAGTGATCGCCATATAAATAGAGCCACTTAAAGAATGAAAAAAAGAACCAGCCACAAATAAAGGAGACATATTAGAAAAATATGATATCAAAAAAATAGTTCCAAGAAAAACCCACCCTACTGGTAACCCGCTTAATAAACCAATAAAGAAAAGTATAAGACTAATATATAATCCCATTTCCATAATAAGGCCCTCCATTTACATCAATTTATTCTTACTTTCTTTGATTAAAATAATATCTTTTACTATCCATTGTAATGTATGTATCAACAATAACATTACCATAAAAAATAACATATATGCTAACCAGCTTGTATTAAACCAACGAACAAGCGTACCATATTCAGGGTATTTTACTGCACGTATAAAAAAATTATAAGTTGGTGGTATAAAAAAGATTAAAATAAAAAATGTCAAACCTCTTAAAAAGATGCTATAAAAAATACTTACAGTAGAATTTTTCTTAAAAAATTTGTTTTGAAACACTGTTATCTTTAGATGACTATCCTCTCTAGTAGTTAAAGCAATACTTATAAATAAATAAAACGTAAATATATAAACAGCTAAATCATCTATCCACATAGCGGGAAAGTTCAAGATATACCTATTTATAACCCCCATAAAAGTTAGGATGGCACATAACCACATTCCTATGTAACAAGAAGTTGTTTCTAAGATGTTTATTAATTTTAAAATTTTTTTTATAAAAGCATAAATCATTCCATTACCTCCTAAATATCTTAATTATTAAGAAATATTTCAAAATTAGTGAATGTTACTACACAGGATAATTTAATCCGACAATATTGAAAAATTATCTATGTAAAGATAGTATATTCATATTTGTATGGATAGCTGATTTCAAATTAATCGTTAGATCTTTGGACAATTTTTATTTTTGTTCACCACTTAATTTGTATCACTTAAACCTGTAAGTCGTTCTTATCTTAAGCTTTTTCAATATTCTAACTTATTCTACCTTAATAATAATATAGATTTTTGAAATCCTTGGTATTATATGATTTTAGTTGCTATTTGTTTCTATGAGTTATTTTAAAAATAGTAGTCGTATTGCGTAGGTACTGTCCACAATCAATACTGTAAATTTCAATCGAAAATACACCACCAAACAGAAAAAAATAAATCAATTTATGATTGATATTGATATTCTCCCTAGGCAATTGTGCTGTTATTCTCTGGTAACCGTCACAGGGATGTTCGTAGGAAATATCCCTGATTTTCTCCTTGAGGAATGATTCCTGTTGTTTTCTGGCCATATTCACTTTTTTTCTGATCATAGAATTCAGCTTATGGCCACGATAGGCATGGAATTTCTACATCAGCAAGTATAATAAATCATTCTCCAAAGACATCCAAAAGACAGTTGCTGCGAATAAAACGGATAAGATGGATTTGCCCGGGAGGTATAATTAACTTCTCCGGTAATCGAAAAGAATCTGGTAAATACTTGATATTCCAAGTACAGCGCTGGTAAGGAGTTAATCCTACCAAGGTACTGTAACAATGATTTTGGTTATGAAATTGCTCAAATCCCTTAGCCTTCTGTGATAGGTCACTAAAATTATCAAATATCGGCTTCATTCAAAAAAAATCCGATCAAACTCATACTGAAAATGTTCTACAATGCCATTACGCCAAGGTTCCCTAATCGGAATAAATATAGGTGTTTTGGACATATTTTGTCAAAGAACAGCCACCAAATTTTTGCACGATGTAAGAATCTTTTAAAATATGATAATTTAATATTGTCTCACTATAGACCATTACCAAAATAGTCAACAATAATTGAAGTTAATATGTCTTAAACAAGACATATTAACTTCAATTAAATTTTTAATTATTATTTTAATAAGATTCGGATACTCTGAGTATTTCATCTAAGATTGTCTGGGGCATATCCTTATCTTGATACAGCTCTTCAAGTACTGGCGAAAATAACTCTTCCCATATTGCTGGAATATCCGATTTTTCTCTAAATAATCTTATTTCTTCTGAGGTAGGATAATATATCTCAGTACCACTCTCGGTAATTTGTACTTTATATTCAGATATAGTACGGCGATGTGTTTCCCAGCTATATATTTGTGCAGCTTCCCCAGCTCTGTTCAAAGCTTCCTGTAATTCTTTGGGCAAACTATCCCATTTTTCTTCATTTACAACAATGTAATTGACACTAAATTGCAAATCTAGCGCAGTATAATATTTTAAAACTTCCATGTGTCTTTCTTCAACCATAGAACTCCATGTACTCCAACATCCATCTACTACGCCTCTATCTAAAGCATTATATAGTTCACCCCAAGGAATTGTTGTGAGAACCATTCCAGTCCCTTTTCCTAAATTTTCAAAGGTCTTAACATAACCAAGGGTACCAGAAACACGCCACTTTAGATTTGCAAAATCTTCTGGTGTTTTTATTGGTCTAACATTATTACCAATTCCATAAACCCCATCAACTACATTAAAAAGTAAATGCATCCCAACTTCTTTATAAGCATCTCCCATCACTTTCGCTAACATGCCATCATCTTGATCATATAATATAGCTCCTTGGTTAAAAGTCTGAGTGGACCAACACATGCCATCCAACACTCCATGGGGAACTAAATTAGTGTAGGGATATAATGCGGCCATATCAATACTCCCCTCTTGTACGGCGTGAAACGTTTCATCATGGTCACCTAAAAGTCCATTCGGATAAAATTCAATTTCCATTTTTCCATCTGAATAGACTTTCACAAGATCACAAAATAATTCCATAGCTCTATTTTGTAATTCTCTCACATTCGGATGTGCAAATGTCCACCTATGCTCTATTTGCGCAATAGCTGAAGATGAAAATATACTCACTAAAAATAGAACTACTAGAATTGTAAATACCATAATATAATTTTTCCCAAAAAACTTTTTTTCATTTTTCATTATTTATCTCCTTTATAAAATTTTTTAATTCCTAATTTATTTATCTTAAAATATTTCTTTTTTGTAAGATTTTCTCATCACCTCCATTTTCAAGTTCTATTTAGGGTTTGTTCGACAAACTTAGCCAACTCACTTTTTAATATACAGTATTTGTACTTGAGACAGAAGACGATATGATATTTAAATTTATGGATGATATGAGATAATTTTTTCCATTTGGTAATATATAATATCCTATTCATATCATACCCATATTGATCGTCCTAATGGCAAAACCATTTATCCATTACCACCTTCTAAGAATTTCTAAGAAGGTGGTCTTTAAGGTTAACCAAAGTTGTTCTTTTACTTTAATATCAACAACCTTTCAATGTTCTAAGCGCAACTTAAGCATAGTACTATTACCATAATTCATTGATTTTAGATATATTCTAAAATCAACCATTAACTAATATTTACTTAATACTTCTTCAAGAATATCAAAACCTTCATTAAGTTGATCAATTTGAATTGTTAATGGAGCTATGAAGCGAATTACATTTCTATACGCTCCAGATTTCATAATAATTAGTCCCTTTTTAAGGCATTCCTGACATACTTGCATTGTTAATTCTGGAGCAGGTTCTTTAGTAACTCTATCTTTGACTAACTCTATCCTCCATGCCATACCTTTGCCATCAATATCTCCAATAATTGATATGTTTTTATACATCTTATCAAGTCTATCTTTTATTATCTGTTCCTTTTTCTTCACTTCATCTAATATATTTTCTTCTTTAAAAATATCAAGAACAGCTAATGCAGCCGCACATGAAACAGGATGACCTACAAACGTGCCTCCAAGTAAAAGAGCACTATTCATAATTTCCTTTTTACCAGTTACTGCACTAACCGGGAAACCATTGGATAATGATTTGGACATTAGAATTAGATCGGGTTCAATTCCAGAATGTTCACTTGCTAATAATGTACCTGTTCTACCAAAACCAGTTTGGATCTCGTCAACAATGAACACAATGTCATACTTATTGCATAATTTTTGTAAACCTACCAAAAAGTTATTCGGTGCAAATACATAACCACCATCACCTAACATTGGTTCAAATATCAAAGCAGCTACATCAGCGGCATCAACTCTGGTTAAAAATCCCTCCTCAATAAACTTAAAACATTTTAAGGAAAGCATGATGGATATTCCAGAGAAAAAGGGCACCGGTAACAATATGGATAAGGGAATCGATAAACCTCCGAGATATATGGCCCATAGCCTTGTTTTAAAGGTTTAACCATACCATTCAAAGTTATTGCCAATAAGGTCTTGCCATGAAAAGCATGATCAAAAGCGATAGTTGCACGTCTCATTGTATATACTCGGGCAATTTTTATTGAATTATCTACTGTTTCTGATCCACTATTAAAAAGAGGAGTTCTTTTTTCAAAGCTTCCTGGTGTAATTTCTGCTAACCTTTCCGCCAATCTAATAAAAGGCTCATTCATGGCAGCCCCAAAACAGGTATGCACGAGCTTGTCTAATTGCTTTTTTACTGCTTCGATAACTTTACCATTTCTATTACCTAAACTTGCGGCACCAACACCTGCATAAAAATCAATATACTCATTGCTATCAACATCAGTTACAATTGCACCTTCACTTTTTTCAGCAATAATTTGATACATTGAATACATGGATCCTGAAGCTACAAATTTTTCTCCTAAGTTCTTTAATGATGCTGAGTTTTTACCTGGAATCTGAGTTGTTATATTTGCATAATTTTTTTCCATATTAACCGCTCCTCAATACATTAAATTAAAATCGAGTAGGAGGTAGATGATTAATTCATCTACTGTTCTCTAACATCACCGTACGTACCGTTAGGTATACGGCAGTTCACAAAGCGCTATGAATCTCAACATAACGATTGGTCAGGCTCATAAGCCCAAGGTTAGCCCAATAGGCATTGGATAAGGCGCTGTTTAGAGAATCCCCAGCAATATGCCAGTAAGCTTTGCGGGTATTGGCTAGGCTAAGCGCTTTCCAGTCTGGTAGCCCTAATCGAATCAACATCTCTTTTCAGCCTATTGGTTAAGGCTAAAGGAATAATTTTAGGATAACCTGCCGGTATAAAGCCGCTGGTAGCAATGGTAATTCCATCCTCTATAAGAGATATAGCCTGATCGGCAGTCATTATTATTTGTTTCATTTTAAGGGACTTTATCCTAATATACAATTCTTTGTTAACTAATGAACCCTTCATATCATAATACAACCCAAATTTAACTATAACTAGGGATTAGTAAAGCATTATAATTATTAATATAAGCAATTGTTGTGCCAATTATTGAAATATAATTTAAATTTTTTATAAACCTTAGAAAATACTACATAAAAACAATAGGAAATATTTATATTAGCCTCTCGTTATAAATAATATATACTTAACTAAACTGTATTATTTTAATACAAATGTCCTATTTTTCAACACTAATAATTTCAAAAATCATTACTTAAATTATTTTCCTTTCTTATTCTATATTTTTTCATTTTCAGATATAGTGTGTTTCTTGAAATTCCAAGTTCTTTAGCCGTTAATGTTACATTCATATCATTAGCCTTTAACACTTCTAATATAGTTTGTTTTTCAATTTGTACTAATTTTTTTTGTTTTCCAGTTCTAATTTGATTTGTTTTTTCATAAGTGTTATCTTTTTTTGTTATATATTGTGGCAAACTTTCTATTGTTATCTTAGTCTTAGGGTTAATTAGTAAACTCCTTTCAACAACATTTTCTAATTCTCGAATGTTTCCTGGCCAATTATAAGTCATCAACATTTCTAATGCTTCGCTGTTAATTATATGTTCTATTTTTAAGTGTCTACCAGTTTTTTTGTTATAAAAGTATGTTATAAGTAATGGAATATCCATTAACCTTTTCCTTAAAGGAGGAATACGAATTTCAACCAAATTAATGCGATAGAACAAATCTTCCCTAAAATTTCCCCGTCTAATTTCTTCAAATAAATTTTTATTAGAAGCACTTATTATCCTTACATTAATACTGATTTCTTCTCTACCGCCTATTCTAGTTATGATTCCAGTTTCAATAAATCTTAGCAATTTACTTTGCATTGATAAAGGCATACTACTGATTTCATCTAGAAATAGAGTTCCACCATCGGCTATCTCAATTTTACCTAATAATCCTCCCTTTTTTGCACCAGTAAAAGCACCTTCTTCATATCCAAATAATTCACTCTCCATTAATTCTAAAGGTATTGCAGCACTATTTATAGAAATAAAAGGTGAATTTTTTCTTAAACTATAATTATGAATAGATTGTGCAAAGAGCTCTTTCCCCGAACCAGTTTCTCCTGATAGTAAGACTCTTACATCACTTTTTGCTGCTTTTTTTGCCAGATTAATTGATTTTTTAAAATCCTGATCTTGTCCAATTAAATCTTCAAAATAAAATCTTGGTTTAGAGATTGAATATTTCTGGGCAATTTTCTGGACATCTTTCATTTTTCGCAGAAATACAACAATTCCTTTAATTGCTTTGGTCTTAATAGAAATTGGTACAAAATGCGAATAAAATACCTTTTTCCTACTATTAATCCTTAATGTTATTTCTCCTTCCTTAATTTCTTCCCTTCTATTTAAAGCTTCTATAAAAGGATTATTGATACCAAAAATATCATTGCAGCTTTGATTTAAAATTGCATCTTCTGGCAAACCTAATATTTCTTCTGAAATACTATTTGCCTTAATAATGTTTCCTTCTTCATCTATTATTAGTATTGAATCAGAGCTCGATTCTATAGCTATATTTATATATTCATTATCTATTTCTAATTTTCTCAGCATATTACCCCGGTCAATATAATTTTCAATAGCCTTTGCAGTCGCAATAACCATCCCCAAAGTATGTTTATGAATAAACTTATAATCACCTGTCATATTGATAATGCCAACAATATTACCAAGATTATCTTTAATAGGTGCAGCAGAACAAGTCCATTGATGGAGGTTAATATTATAATGCTCTGGACCAATTAGTTGAACAGGAATTTTTAAATAATCAACTAAACCCATTGCATTAGTTCCAGCGCATTTCTCAGATTTACATGTTCCAGGTAATGAGCCACTATTAAATGATTTTTCAATTACTTCACTATCACCCCATTGTTTTAAAATATATACATCTTTACTAAGTAAATCTATTCTAAATCCTGAGCCTTTTACAGATTCGGCCAATATTTGAAGTAATAACGAAGACTCTTTAACTAAAATATCATTTTCCTTAAGCTTATTATTTAACTGTTTACTATTAAGAGAAGCTTTATTTACTTTATTATGTTTAATATTATAACTTTTTGATCTCTTCCAAGAATTTAAGACTATAGGCCTAATAATTTTAGATTTTGTTATACATTTTCCATCAATAAATTTCTTCCATTCTTTTTTTATGGATTTTATATAATTTTCTATTTCAGAATATTCTTTCATATTAATTAAATCAATAAACCCCCAATCACAAAAATAATATTAGCAAATAAGAGCAAAAATCTACCCACAATTTGTTATCTTACAATATAAAACTACTGACTTAATAACATTTTAATAAAATAATAGGTTTTCGTTCGTTTTTTTAAATTGCCACTCTGGAGTGCACCCCTCAGACTAGACAAATAAAGTCTTAGCTATCTCACTTTCCTGAGAGACATTCTCAGCCAATAAACTCTCGTATTCCTCTGGAGGCCGGTAGCCCAATGCCGAATGCAGCCTCTTTTTATTATACACATCCATCATAAAATACGGAACTCTTTTGATAACATCATCATAACTTTCATATTGCCATAGATACACCTCCTCCTGTTTGAGGGTTTTAAGGAAGGATTCAGCAAAGGCATTATCATAAGGATTGCCTTTCCAGGACATACTTATTCTGATACCATTATCCTATAATATTTTGATATAATCTTTACAGGTATATTGGATCCCCTGATCCGAATGATGAATCAGGTTTTTCACACTCCTTTTAGCGATAGCCATTTCTAAGGCAGCCAGGGCAAGTTCAGATGATAGGGTTTTACCAAGGTCATAGCCGACTATCCTGCGGGAGTAGATATCAATACAGCCAGATAGACAAAGCCGGAGAGGATGCTGATATAGGGTTGAGTAGACCATGGGAATTTCACCCACAGCCTCTCGCAGAACTGGACGTGAACCTCTCAGCTCATCCAGCTCCCATCATCCAATCGATGGTAAATATCCCAGGCTCCAAGGAAAGAGGATCTTCTGATTTTGCCT
>CAYSAA010000062.1:0-2761 GCA_964428905.1 uncultured Atribacterota bacterium | reverse complement strand
TCTCATCTTTTTTCTGTTTTGCAATGAACTTATTATTCTTTCCAACAAATTGAGCGACAAAAGCTGAAGAAGGTATACTATAAAGGTGTTGAGGGGTGTCAATTTGTTCAAAATGTCCGGCATTCATGACTGCTATATAATCGCTCATAACCATAGCTTCTGATTGATCATGGGTTATATAGACAAAAGTGGTACCCACTTCAACCTGAAGTTTTTTTAGCTCAATTTTCATGTGCTCTCTCAACTTAGCATCAAGAGCCCCCAGAGGTTCATCCAGAAGAAGAGCCGATGGTTCAAGAACCAGAGATCGCGCTATAGCAACTCTTTGTTTTTGCCCCCCGGAAAGCTGACCAATCTTCTTTAATCCATAATCCGGAAGTCCGACTCTTTTCAGCATTGAATTTACTTTCTCCTCAACTCTCTTATCTTTTTCGCCTCTTCTTCGAAGGCCAAAGGCAATGTTATCATAAACATTCATCATGGGAAATAAAGCAAGATTTTGAAAAATAAGGTTCACCGGTCTTTTGTTGGCTTCAACTCCATGCATATTCTTCCCAGCAATTTCGACTGTTCCGGTAGTTGGCTGAAGAAAACCAGCAATCATTCTTAATAATGTAGTTTTCCCACAACCAGAAGGCCCCAGTATTGAGAAAAATTTTCCATCCTCAACATTGAATGATACATTATCTACAGCTGTGAAATTACCAAATTTTTTAGAAATATCTTTTACAGATAGCGCAATCTGCACTTAAGCACCTTCCGTTCATAAATATTTATATTAAATATAATAAAAGAAAGCAGGCAGCGGAAACACTGCCTGCTTCATTAGCTTATTTTGCTGCTTTGATTCTATCCATGACTTTACCTTCCATTTCTTCAAGCCCTACAGGTACCGTAGGATACCAGTTTATGTTTGCAAGAACTTCGGGAGGTAACCCTCTGGCAAAGTTATCAGCAATGTCTGGTTCAAGATACTTGCCTGCATCTTTTGAGGCTGTACCATATGTTTCTTTATTAGTAAAGACTGCTGCATTCTCTGGTCTAAGTATAAAATTAATCCATTTATATGCCCCTTCAACATTTTCAGATTTTGCAGGAATGGCAAATGTATCTACCCATGCCAATGCACCACTGGTTGGAGCAAGATAGTCTATGTTCGGGTTTTCCTCGTGGAGTTTCCATCCTGCTTGCTCCCATGCCATTGCTGCCCATACTTCACCTGATCTTATTGATTCAAGCAGTTGATCACCATTGTCCCAGTAAAATCTTACCACCGGTTTAGCAGCAATAAGTTTCTCTGAAATGCCATCAAGAAATTCCTGATAAGCTTCCGGGTCATCGTAAAGTGCAAATGGGTCATATCCGAAGGAAAATCCCATACCAATGAGAGTAGGTCTTACCATCCTATAGGAAACTCTCCCGGTATATTTAGGATCAAGTAAATCTTTATAATCTTTGACATCCGGTGCTTTTTCAAAGTTAACAACAAGTCCTGAAGTTCCATAAACATGCGGTACTCCATAGGATTCACCATCAACAAGGGTGTTCTTTCTAACGGCCTCAACTAAAGAAGGATCAAGCTGGTCAAGGTCAACCTTTGAATAATCGATTGGTTGATAAATACCGTATTCAGACACTACAGAAGAAATTCTGTCCTGCGAAGGTTGTGCAAGGTCAAATCCACCGCCTCTGGTAGCTCGCAATTTTGAGATCATCTCCTCGTTATTACTGAGAATAACCTGAACTTCTATGCCTGTCTCTTCCTGGAATTTTGCAATCAGTTCTTCTGGTGCATAACCAGCCCAGGTAATAAGCCGTAATACATCTGAAGAAGATGCGGCCATTAGCTGACTCCCGACAATAAATAGTACTAACAACACAAGAACTAAAAAAACTGTTAATTTAGCTATCTTTTTCATTATTTTTCTCCTTTTTTATTATTCAATAACTCCTGTGTCAATTTTTCTAAACTAAAATCACCCTCCTCTCTGATTTAGAGAATTTAAAAATCCCTACAATATCTATTATGATTCCCTAACCTGTAACTTTACTGTAATTTTCTGTTTACGTGTTTCACCAAGCAATCCATTGTTTGAGAGTCAGAAAAACCATCTTAATCCCTGCATGATAGTAAGTGGGTTTCAGAATGTTGGATCACAGGCAAAACTTTTAAGGTCTTCTATTTGAATTGCCAGCACTCTAATCCTCAACCGATCTTTTGAGCAACACATTTTTCTCCCTCACTTAAAATTTGACCAATCCTATCTCTATTAGCTATTTTATTAACTAGCTCATCTCTAGGCTAATATGACTAAGTGATAACGACTGGTTTTCTATTTCGGCAGTGAAATTTAGTCTTCTGGTCAGCACCATACGCACACATCTTTTGTTAATCATTCACCCTTTGGCTGAAATAGGTCAGGCACCACACTGCAACGATTTGTGGTATTCTTAACCTATATTTATTATATGTTTTCATAAAATTGATGTCAATAAATTACAGGTATTTACTATTCAACTATTCATTACACTTAACGATTCTAGCTCTTTTAAAAGCTTCTTGTCCAGGTCATATTCTTACCAAATTTCTTGTATAGTAAGTAACTTTTTGAAAATCTGATGAATTGAGTGAGAAAAAATATAAATTAAAACAACTGACATGGGGAAAGAAAAATTTTCAGATAAAATTACAGATTTACTTCTGTTCAGTTCTGGAAACAAAATTGTCCATACGAACAAAAGTCTTAAATTGATTCAGAAG
>CAYSAA010000061.1:0-2709 GCA_964428905.1 uncultured Atribacterota bacterium | reverse complement strand
AGGGATAGCCTAAAATTAACTATATTGTTAATCAACTGGAAGTACGAAATACTCGGGTAGATATCCACTTGTTTGAGGATCGGAATCAAAACTTGAGGTTAGCGTCATAGCGGGGTTTATTCTATTTTACTTGACAACAAGTGATAGTATGTATTATGATTAACAAGCTAAATAAGCAAGCCATTCGAAAGCGATTATTAAATGAAAGAAAATTGCTTTCACAACAGGCTATTTTAGGGAAGAGTAAAATAATAGCCGATAAGTTAAGAAATTTTGATAAATACCAACAGTCAGAAAATATTATGCTATATGTTGCCACCAAAAAAGAAGTTCAGACACAGGAAGTTATAGAATCTGCTCAGAAAGATAATAAAAAAATATTTATACCGCTTATTAATCGGGGGAAATCCGATTTAATTCCCGCCCTTATATATGATTTTAAAAAAGAACTTGTCTTAGGCAGTTTAGGAATATATCAGCCCAGAGAAGAATTCTACAGATTGTATTCACCCAAGATATTAGACTTGGTAATTGTTCCTGGTGTTGCCTTCACAGGGCAAGGTAATCGCTTAGGAAGAGGCGGAGGGTATTATGACCGTTTTTTGACCAAAGTAAGAGAAAATACTTATTCGGTTGCCTTAGCCTTTGAGATGCAGATAGTTGATCAAATCCCTAAAGATGAAAATGATATCCCGGTTGATTTTATTATTACCGAAAAAAGGATAATAAGGAGAAAATAAGAAAAGCTTTTACCATATAATAGCGATTTTATTAAAAATATGCCAAAATACGATATAGTATTAAAGGGATTGTGTGCGACCATAGAATGTTTTGGAAAATATGATAAGATTAGCACAACAATGAAGGAGGAAATGTTGATTACATGAAAAACAAGAATGATACAAGTGAAGAAAAGCAGCAGAAAGAAGAGAAACAAGAAACACAGAACCAGGATCAAATGAATGAAATGATGAATGATTCATTGGATGGGTTTAAAAAAATCAGGAGTGGAGAAATTACCCGGGGCAAGGTTGTTAAGGTAGATGATGAAGGATACCTTGTTGATATAAATTATAAAATGGAGGGTTTTCTTCCTGCTACCGAAGATTCCCTTTTTAGCTCCAGCCAGGATAAAGTTAATCATTCTCTGGAAGTGGATGACGAGATTGATGTTTACATCATACAGGTTGACGAAAAGAATGGGCAGATACATCTCTCACGTGAAAAAGCTCGCTATATTTTGTTATGGGACCAGTTATACAGTGCCTACAAAAGCCATAAACCGATTGAGGGCGAAGTGGTAGAAAAAAATGCCAATGGTCTTATTGTTGATTTAGGTGTAAAGGCTTTTGTACCTTTATCTCATGTAGAACAACAATTTGTTGAAGAAAAAGACCTGGATAAATATGTCGGTAAAAAATTATATTTCCATATTTTAAATTTGGATAAAAATCGCAATAATATTGTATTATCACATCGTCTTGCCCTGGAAAAAATGAGAGAAGCGTTAAGACAAAAAACACTTTCCAATCTGGAAAAAGGGCAGATCCTGGATGGTAAAATTGTTAACATTACTGATTTTGGAGCCTTTGTGGATATTGGCGGAATCGAAGGTCTTCTACATCTCTCTGAAATTACCTGGAAAGATATGAGAAATCCTTTAAAGCTTGTTCAGAAGGGTGACGAAATTAAAGTCAAAGTCATTGACTTTGATAAAGAGAAAAAGAAAATATCCCTCAGTATCAAGCAATTAACCCCTAACCCCTGGGATGTGATTGAAGAAAAATTCAGTGTTGGTGACGAAGTTGAGGGGAAGGTCCTGAGCATAAAAAATTTTGGTGCTTTTGTTGAATTAGAAGAAGGTTTAAACGGGTTGTTACACATTTCCGATATGTCATGGGCTTATACCAGAGAGCCAAAAGATGTCCTTTCGGAAAATGAAGAAATCAAAGTCAGGATTCTGGATATCGATAAGGAAAAGAAAAAGATAGCACTGGGATTAAAACAGCTTATGGATGATCCCTGGAAAACCATTGAAGAGAAGTATTCTGTGGATAGCATAGTGGAAGGAAAAATAACTCAGGTGACATCTTACGGTGCCAATGTGGAAATAGAACCTGGTGTTGCCGGTATCATTCATCTATCTGAAATTGATTGGAGATACATTGAGAAACCTTCCAGTGTTTTAAAGAGATACGCTGTAATGCCCCTAAAAGTAGTGAAGATAGATAAAAAAGATCGCATTATTTTCCTGAGCAGAAAGCACACTTTGCCTAATCCTTGGGAAGATATTGCAAAGAAATATAAAATAAATGAAAAAGTAAAAGGTACGATTCTGAGAATAAAAAACTTTGGTACCTTTGTAGCTCTTGATGAAGAAATTGAAGGCTTTTTACCTTTTTCTGAAATATCATGGGATGACATAAAACACCCCAGTCAGGTATTTAAAAAAGGAGATGAAGTAGAGCTAAAGATTATCGAAATTGATAAAGAAAAATCCCAACTAACCCTAAGTCGTAAACGCCTAATTCCCAATCCCTGGAGTGAAATTCGGAAAAAATACGGAGTAGGCAGCCTTATTGAGGGTAAAGTAGTAAATATTACTGATTTTGGTGCTTTTGTTAATCTGGAAGAAAATATTGACGGACTTGTTCCACTTTCTGAAATATCCAATCAAAAAATTGAAAACCCGGAAAGTGTTTTGACAGT
>CAYSAA010000060.1:0-9835 GCA_964428905.1 uncultured Atribacterota bacterium | reverse complement strand
TTTACTTCTAAAAATCAGAAAGATAAAATTTAACATCTTTAATACCAAAAGCTTTTTTGGCAGATTAATGCTTTCAAACCTATTTATCATCCTTATTTCACTTGTCGTGATTGGTGTCATGTTTGGTTACCTGGTACAAAATTACTATTTTGGCTTGAAAGAATGGGAAGCTGCCAGTAATAGCCAGAGAATAGCCAAACTGGTCAGTGAAAATATATCCGGTGGGAGCATAGAATCAAGGAATTTACTGGAAAGTTCTGATAAAATTGATACCATCGCTCGTTCCTCCAATATGAATATCGGTCTTGTGGATGCCCACGGTGAAATGATTTTTAATACACCTGCTATTGAAAATTTTTTTCTTACACTGGAAAAAACAGAGATCGATCATGTACTGCAAGGTAATACCCTCTATAAAAAAATTATGGGACCGGAGTATAAGAATCTATTAATGGTATTGCCATTACTGGAAACAGAAAACAATGATATCATTCTTATGGGGCCCCAAGCACCTGAAGATAAAACCAATGTAATAGGGGCCGTTATCATCCAGACCCCACTGGGAGGTATTTCAGCTACCATTAATAATATTATCCGTCTTGTTTTGTACTCTTCTTTAGTAGCCATTGCTGCAGCGATATTTTTAAGTATTTCCTTTACCAGGCGGGTCACCAAACCTTTGAAGGATATTCAAAATTCGGCCTTAAAAAGTGCTAAAGGCAAATTTCAGGAAGTTTCTGTCCCGGAAAATAGCAGTGATGAAATAAAACACCTGGTCAATACCTTTAACTATGCGGTTAACCAAATCAATGATACTTTGAAAAAAAAGAGGAAACTGGAAAAGATGAGCAAGAAATTTGTAGCCAATGTTTCTCATGAATTCAGAGCGCCATTAACTTCTATAAAAGGTTTCTTAGAAATTATCAATGAACGTGATTTGTCTCTTGATGAAATCAAAGAATGTACTAATATCATGTATAAAGATGCAGAATATCTTGAACATCTACTAACAGATTTATTAACTTTGGGACAGCTTGAGGTTAAAAGTGCTTCTTTAAATAAGGAATACATTTCTCCGGATGTGCTCGTTTCGCGGGCTATAAAAAGTATGCAAAATAAGTTTGAAAATAAAAAAATTAAACTAAATTTGCAATTTGATAAAGATCTCCCCAAAATCAAGGTGGATATAAATCGAATTCACCAGGTTCTGATTAATTTATTGAATAATGCCGTAATCTATTCTCCGGAAGGGGGAGATATAACTATAAAAGTTACCCCATTATTTTCCCAGGAGACTAATAAACTAAAGAATAAAGTTAAATTTTCCATTACTGACCAGGGCATCGGTATACCACAAGAGGAGTTAGACAATATCTGGCAACGTTTTTACAAGATTGACAGTGCTCGTACCCGGGAACAAAAAAACGGAAGTGGTCTGGGATTGGCCATCGTTAAAGATATTGTCTTCAAACATGGCGGTAAAGTTGAAGTTGAAAGTACCCTAGATTTAGGATCTACTTTTAGTTTTATTTTATAAAATTTTTAAACCCTTTTACCGATTCATCTCCCTCAGAAATAGGCTTTCTTTAATATCTACATTAATTTTATAAGCCTTGTTATTAGAATCTATATTTTTGATTTTATATTTACAGAATAATTGCAAAATGTTTAAAATTAGTTTACAATTAACAAGCTTAGATTTTATCTATCTATATGCAAATTACAAGAAATAAATAAGAGGATGAAAAATGAGTGATCTTATAAAACATGTTCTGGTTGGTGATATGATCGGAAGTTTTGCGGCAAATTCAGAGCATAAATTTTTTCATAAAACTTATACCGTTTTTACCCTAGGTGTCATTTCTCATGCCCTTATGGATGTGGCTGAACCTGATTTTACAGTGAACTGGTTTAATCTGGCACAATTGGGAAATGCAGCAACTTTTTTAACGCTACAGGGTGGTGGAACATTTTTTATCTTGAAAACTATGCTTCACAGTACTAAAAAAAATCCACTGGCCCGTAAATTGCGGATAGCTGCTATTATAGGAGCAATAATTCCCGATGTTATTGACGGTATTTATTCCATTATTAATCCCAGCGCCTGGTACACCGGGCAACTTATCTGTCCCTGGCATAATGCCACTTATAATAAGATGCCTTGGCACGTTAATTTAATGTCAATGTGGGCTACAACGCTGCTTTCTGCCGGTCTGATATTTGTGCGATATTGTTCAATACCCTTTATCCGTTTTATATCTCCAAGATTTTCTTTCTTAAAATCCAGGTAAATCCACAGAATTAATTTTGGTTCCATATAATCTAATAAAGCAAATAAGATTGGATTAGAAGCCCCAATTAGCTTGAATATTCAGGCTTATTAAAACTACCGATAGTCGTTCAAAAATAACTTTTACAGTTAAGGTGATAAACGCAGTTTGTATTTAATCAACACAAAAAAATAAAGAAATCTGATATTTAATTTCCTACGACCTCTTTTGTTTCATAAAAAAATTCATAATAATTATCAGAATTATTCTATGATCAAATAATTATAATATTATTTTGGCTTTTAGTAGTTACAATTTTAGAAAATTGTTATTTTACAAAAAATTTACAATATATTGATTCTTTTTTTTGCTTTTCAATGTTATTATTTGAAAAATAGATAGTATAAATTTTAGCCTTTATGCCTTTGGGCAAGGTTTGGGAAATACGAAAATGGTTTTTTAATCTTTAGAGAGAATAACTTTAATTTGTTATCAGCCAAGGTTGTAGTTGATGGCTGTTTCCCCCCTCTAGTTTCAAGGAGGGAATTATTAGTAGTAAGATAAAATTATTTTTAATTGTTGATTCTTACATTTAAACATTTATTGGTTATTGGCGCGAACATAAGTGGGTCAAGTTTGACAATTAAATACTCGATAATATTTTATAACCCAATATAAAGTTACTAAAACCCTAAATATATCAATATCTATCAATTTCAAAAGGTGGGTGTATGACCCTTTCTTTATTTTGGCAGTATTATCAAGACCAAATTTTTTTGGAATTGTTACAACATCTGAGAATTATAATAATTGGTATTCCTATTGCAATTTTAATTAGTGTTCCTCTTGGATTTTATATTTCTTCTCGCCCAAAAATAGCCCGTCATGTAATTAACATTAACAGTGTTCTAATGACAATTCCTAGCTTGGCTCTTTTTGGTATTATGGTTGCAATTTTTTCACTAATTAATCAAGGTCTTGGTCTATTTCCGGCTGTTTCTTCAATAATGGTTTATTCCTTATTACCAATAACAAGAAATACTTATCTGGCCTTAAATCAGGTTAACGCGGAAGTGATTGATGCGGCAATTGGGATAGGAATGTCTAGCAGAAGGATTTTCTGGGAAATAAAAGTACCGTTATCCATTCCAACAATTATGGCTGGAATTCGAAATGCAATTGTTATGGGAGTAGGGGTTGCTACCTATGCATATTTAGTTGCAGCAGGTGGTCTAGGGTTTTTTATTTTTGCTGGTATTGGACGAGCAAATTACATGATGATTGGGACAGGGGCTGTTATTGTTTCTTTGCTAGGCATTAGCTTAAATTTCTTATTTTTAAAAATCGAAGATATTATTACCCCCAAAGGACTTAAAATTAAAAAATCCTAAATTTATTATTGTGGAGACTCAAAATGATTGAATTAAAAAATGTAACCAAAAGCTATGATGCATTAATAGCCGTAGATAGACTTAATCTTAACGTCGAAAAAGAAAAAATTACAATGTTGATCGGTCCTTCTGGCTGTGGGAAAACAACAATATTAAGAATGATTAATCGAATGGTTAAAGGAGATGAAGGGGAAATAAAAATTAATAATCAGTCTATTTACGATATTGATCCGGTTCAACTAAGAAGAAAAATTGGCTATGTTATTCAAGGAGTTGGTTTGTTTCCCCATTTTTCTGTATATGATAATATTGCAGCTGTTCCCAGAATGTTAAAGTGGAATAATAAAAAGATCAAAAATCGCGTTTATGAATTATTGGAGCTGGTAACCCTGGATGAAAGTTATGTGAAAAAGTATCCCATGCAATTGTCGGGTGGTGAAAAACAGAGAGTTGGTTTGGCTAGGGCATTGGGAGCAGATCCGGAAATACTGTTGATGGATGAACCATTTGGAGCCATCGATCCGATTAACCGTAACAGATTGCAGGATTCTTTTTTGGAAATCCAGGAAGAAATTAAAAAAACAATTATTTTTGTTACTCATGATATTAATGAAGCAATTAAACTTGGTGATAACCTTGCTATTATTCAAGAGGGTAAATTGATTCAATTTGATAAAGTAGCTGAAATTATCAATAACCCTGCCAACGAATTTGTGGAAAATTTATTGGGAAAGGATCGAAATGTCAAGGCTCTTTCGCTTAAGAAAACAAAAGACTATATTGTAAAAGAGGGCTACCTAGTGGTCGATGAAAAAGCTTCAAGGGAAAATGTCAAGAATATGATTCTTCAAAATCAAATCGGTTCTGCTTTTATACTCGATGCCAAAAAACGACTGAAAGGAAGATATTTTATCGAACCATCCGATAAAGAAGGTAAAAAAATCAAAATCATTTATAACCCAAATCCTTATATTGCTGAAAGACATAGCAATCTTAATGAAATTCTTTCCAAAATGTTAGGAGCTGGGGAAAAAGAATTACCTGTTGTTAACCATCGGCATCAATTTCTTGGAATTGTAAGGCTGGATGATATTTTTAAAGAGGTTAGTGATGGAATTGAGTTAAAAAAAATCTTCTATATTAATAAAGGAGAAATTATTTCTATATGAATTTTATTCAATATTATATTGAAAATTTTGATAGAATCATATTTGCAGCAAGAACTCATCTCCTAATTTTTATAATTGCATTAACAGGAGCAGTTATTTTAGGTGTTACGTTAAGTATTATAATTACTTGGGAAGAAAGAGAAAGCTTAGGTAAGGTTATTTTATCCATCATGGGTGCAGCCCAGTCAATTCCATCTATTGTAAGTATTGCTTTCATTTTTATATTTGTTGGAATTGGCATTAAGCCTACTATTACTGCTTTAGTTTTATATAGTTTGGTACCGATAATTTTTAATTCAACTTCAGGCTTATTGAGTGTGCCTTATGATATAATTGATGCTGGAAAAGGTATGGGTTATACAAATAGCCAAATATTATGGAAAATCAAGATACCAATAGCTCTTCCAATTATTATGGGAGGAATTCGAAGTTCTGCTACCATTATTATCGGGTCTGCAGCGGTTGCAGCAGTAATTGGGGGAGGTGGATTGGGTGATTTTATACTTATAGGACTAAGAATGCATAGGATTGAAATGCTTCTTGCTGGTGCATTAACTGTTGCTGCACTTGCCCTAATCATTGATACAATAATTGGTAAAATAGAGACAATAATTACACCAAAAGGCCTAAAATAAAAATATTAAGATAGTTTAGGAGGGTTTTTATGAAAAAATTTAGGGGAATAATAATTTTGTTTATTACAGTTGTATTAGTATTTAACACAGCTGTTTTTGCCCAAACAGATAAGAAGGTAACGGTTGGATATCAAGATTTTACAGAAGTGTACATCATAGGAGATATTATCGTCCAACTTTTACGTCATCATGGTTTTCAGGTTGATGAGAAATCCGGTATGGCCGCAATGATAGCCAGATCAGCAATTATAAATAAACAAATTGATATCTGGCCGTCTTATACAGGTACAGCCTGGGGAACATTTCTTGGCTATAATGAAAAAATAAATGATCCTGTTGAACTTTATGAACGTGTTAGACAAGAGGATTTAGAGAAAAATAATTTGGTGTGGATGGGTAGGACTACTTTTAATAACACCTATGCCCTGGCAATTAAAAAAGATAGGGTAGAGGAAATTGGTACTACTATCTCGGATCTGGCTGAATATATAAACAAAAACCCGGAAGAAGTTTCCTTTGCTGTTAATCATGGTTTTTACGAAAGAGAGTCCGATGGTATCTTCCCTATGGCAGATGAGTATGACATGAAAATAGTTAGAGAAAATGTTAAACCCATGGATACAGGCCTAACTTATACTGCACTTGATCGAAATCAAGTAGATGTAGCAATGGTTTTTAGTACAGATGGTAAGTTAAAAAGCTTTGACTTTTTCGTTCTGGAAGATGACAAAAATTTCTTCCCAATTTACAACCTTTCTATTGTAGTTCGAAAAGAAATATTAGACAAATATCCTGAACTAGAAGAAATTTTAGAGCCGATTACTAAAATCATTGATACTGAAATGATGATTAATCTAAATTATGAAGTTGATGGGGAAGGCAAACCTTCTAAAATGGTAGCTATTGAATTTTTAAAAGAACAGGGATTGATTGATTAATAAGTGGAGATGCTATGTATCTGATTGGAGAAACACGATCAATACCAAAAAAAAATTCCATAAATAAAACAATTGAAATAACCAGTATCGTTAAGTAGCTATCTTTATTCCAGTAGGCAGAACTTAGTTCATGAATGTTCTGCCTACTGGGTATATCTATTATTAATATTAAAAAGAACAAGATAAGATATCTTAAGGTAAGTGAAAGTTTAACTTATTAAATATCGTGTTTTGCTTAATCTGGCTCATATATATCCGGGTCTTTTCCTGTTGCCTCTTGATAGATAATCTTCTTTTGAGATAATGACAATTCATTCCAATCATCAAAATTAAATTCCTTTTGTAGCTCTACCTGTTCATTCAAAGGTAAACCTACATACCAATTATCATAGGAACCCATATTATTCCACTCTCTTTCTATTTAAATTTCACTTAGCTGCACTGTCTGTGACTTCTTAATAGTATAAATTGATTACAATAATTACAATAAGTGAAAATATACCAGCTTTGGCTATTTTATTTGTTTACTCATTTTTTAAAATTCTATTTATACAGTAGATAATTTCAATTCTATTTTATCAAAGATAAAGTAAATTATCCAAAATTGAATATATCAATATTTGGGATGATTAAAGTTTTTTGCATAAGAACATAGGGGTAAATGTTAGTAAAATTCATATCAAGAAAAATATTAACAGATAATACCTCTGTCGCTAAACCTACATTCTTTTATATCTTAATTAATAATTAGATATTGAGAACTGACAATTTTCTTATCCATGGCTATCCTAGCAAATAAATTATTTTACATAAAATTTACAAAACATTGATTGTTAATTTACTTTTGTTTGTTAGGGTTTAACCAGAGGTAAAAAGATTAACCTGAGTTTGTATTGTAGGTCAATATTTTTGATACTACAAAATATTACTAAATTCCTAAAAATTGCTAGGCCGCATAAAATCAAAAAGAAAGGAGGCCTTTTTATGAAAACCAGGGAAAAACAGTCAACCGTGATGTTGGGTGTGTTGATAATTGCTTCCATCTTCTTTCTTGTTTCCTGTGGAGGAGGATTATCCCAGGAAGATGCAGATGAAATTAAGTCAAGCATTCAGAGTATCAGTAGTAGAGTTTCTGAAATGGAAAGTAAATTAGTGGAACTCAAAGAAGCAGGTGAAGAAGAAATCCAAGAAACTGCTGAGTCAACAGTTGATGATGTATTAGAGGAAATTTCTAGTATCTCATCCAGGTTAGCTAAGATTGAAGAACGTCTGGAAGAAGCCGAACCAGAAGAAATGCCACAGGAAGGGGCTCCACCAGCACAACCGGGGCAACCGGCACAACCACCAGCAGTACCACCAGGACAGTAACTGAGATGATGTTCAGGGTTCCCAAAAGGAGATTGGGGATCCTGAACATCTACAACTAAATACTATGACAATTATATTCAAAGCGAAAGTATAAATAAAAAATTAAGAGGAGGGAATTTATTTTTATGACATTTAAGGAATTAATAACGATTATATGTGTATTTCTATTATTTGCTTTACCTGCATGGACTCAGGAAGTTCCCGAAGAAAAGTCAGCCCAGCAGGAGCTTTCCTTTCAAGAGTCCGAACAACAGTCAGAGGAACAAATTTTAGCAAAAGTTAATGGTGAGAATATATTCAGGGAAGAACTACAACAAAAAACTAATCTTCAGTTAATAAACCAGCAACTATTTCAAATAGACCAGAAATTTGCCCAGTTCCTTAATTACTCTGAGGCTGGTCAGCAATTTCTACAGGAATATAATAGATACATTCTAGAGGATTTAATTGGCGAAGTTCTACTTCAACAGGAGGCTAAGAGAATGGGCATAGAGGTAACCGAACAAGACGAAGATCACTATTTTGAACAGCATATAAATACAATTAAGGAGCAACAGGGGCTTAGTGAAGAGGAGATATTAGAAGTATTACAACAACAGAATGTCGAATCACTGAAACAGTATCAGGAAATATTTGTAGAAAATACCAATTTGCTGGTTCAAAAACTAACTGACCAGGAAATAGCAAGTGATATAGAAATAACCGATGAGATGGCAAAACAGGTTTATGAACAGAACAAAGGGCAATTCGCCGATCAGGCAGGCAATGTTACTCCTTTTGAAGATATTAAAGAACAGCTCAAAGCTCAACTTATGCAACAGGAAGAAGCCAATTTGTTAGAGGAATTTACCAAAGAATTAAGAGAAGAGGCTGAGATAGAGATATTGTTCTAAAAGTAATGGAATAAAGAGATAAGAATAGTATGAGATACTGTCCATAAGTGTGGATGGAAAAATTCATATCCTTTAGAAAATGTACAGTATCTCATAAAACCCCCTTTAAGGCAATCCTTAACCAAAAGGTAGTACTTTGGTTAAATTCAAAAGGGAAAATTTAGGGGAATGGCTGAAAAAGATAAAAAATGGAAGAAAAAGAGATTTTATGGTAAAGTATTACTCGATAGAGAAACTGGATATCTTGTAGATTTTGTATAAATACCGAAAAAGTTTCAGCAAGAATAACAAAAAGATGTTAAGGATGTAAAGCCAAATAAAACAAGAATTTAAGAGTAATGAGCCGGTGTAGCTCAATTGGTAGAACAACAGAATCGTAATCTGATTTAGGGGGGTTTTCGATAGCCCCCTGCAATTTCCACAAAAACAACCAAAATCCTTGATAAAAAAGTCTTTCCCATTATTCTGGAACCCAGATCTTCTTTTCTCTAATCGGTTTATTTGCCTTTTTAGCTTTTGGCATGACACAAAAAGCTGTATCATAGATATTACCCTGGTAGGAAGCTTTCAGTCCAAAATACGGACTCACCAGGACTGCGATACGGCCCTTGGGAGGTAGGAGAGGAAGTTCTTTGGCCCCCTGTGCCATTTTAATCCCATGATACTTCAGTTCTACGGTCAGTCGACTCTGCAGGGTTTGCCATAACCGCTCAATTCGACCCTTCGCCTGAGGTGAGCGGGCAGCAATCATGTGGATTCCCAATTGGCTCATAGCCCGTCCGAATTGCGTAAGATTCACCCTCTTCCCGGCCAGCTGGTCTTCTAAGGATAGTTTATCTGTTTTGGGAGAAAAGAAGATGGAATGACAGTCTGAATAGATACTGACTGGGATACCAAAGTCTAAGAGCATGAGCCGTACTATTTGGAAGTATCCTTCCAGACATTCACTTCTGGCCAGATACAAGGCCAAGACCTGACCAGTCGCATCATCAATGACCCCGTAGAGGTGATAGGTTTTGCCATCGGATAACCAGCTAAAGGGAGAGGCATCCAGCTGGACCAACAGTCCCTCTGGTAATTTACGTTTTCGTCTGCGGTGAACTCTGAAGTGCCGACGCTTTTTGGGACTGGTGATACCAGCCTTCTTTAGCAGGGTATACAGGGCGGAATA
>CAYSAA010000059.1:0-2164 GCA_964428905.1 uncultured Atribacterota bacterium | reverse complement strand
GGGCGGTTAGTTCAGTGGAAGAATGCTTCCTTGACGCGGAAGAGGTCACTGGTTCAATCCCAGTACCGCCCACCATTTTTTAATAGAAAGATATTCCTCATAAATTGATAGCTTTCTATAAATAGATGTTTTAGGAAGGTTATTTTTAAAGATACGTTAATGTGTACAGCTTAAAAAATCTCATGGCGGTTAGCGTGAGTTTTTTTATTTTTGGAGGTAATTGATGGTAAACATAAATATTATTTTATGGAATGGAAAAGAAGTAAGAGTCGATTCAGAGTTAACGTTTTTTGCTATTATTAAACAGAATGATCCTCAATTAGCCAAAAAAGCATTGGCAGTAAAAGTAAATAGCTTAAAAAAAGACCTTTATGATAAACCAGCAAAAGGAGATAAAATAGAGGTTATTACTTTTAATTCCAGGGAAGGAAAGGAATTATTCTTTCACAGTTCGTCACATGTGATGGCTCAAGCTGTCCAAGACTTATTCCCTGACACGAAATTAGCCATCGGCCCTGCTATAGAAGAAGGATTCTATTATGATTTTGATACAAAACATACTTTCACTCCTGATGATTTTAGAGTAATTGAGAAAAAAATGAAGGAACTGGTGAAAAAAAACATTCCCTTTCAGAAGAAAATCTTAAAGAAGGAAGAGGCAGTAAATTTATTCAAGCAAAGAGGTGAATTATATAAGGTAGAGTTGTTGCAGGAAATCAATGACAATGAGGTAAGTTTATATCAACAAGGTGATTTTATTGATTTATGTCGGGGACCTCATCTTCCTTCAACCGGAAAAATAAAGGCTTTTAAATTGTTAAGTGTTGCAGGTGCTTACTGGCGTGGTGATGAGAAAAATAAAATGTTACAAAGAATATATGGCATATCATTTGATTCACAAGAAGCCTTGAGTCACTATTTAAATATGTTGGAAGAAGCCAGACGAAGAGATCATCGGAAAATCGGTAAAGAACTTGATCTATTTAGTTTTCATGAAGAGGGCGTTGGTTTCCCATTTTTTCATCATAAAGGCATGATTATACGTACCTTGCTGGAAAGTTTTTGGCGAGAAGAACATCGTAAACAGGGTTATCAGGAAATCAATACACCTATTATTTTGAATAAATCACTGTGGATTCAATCCGGTCACTGGGATCATTATAAAGAAAATATGTATTTTACTAAAATAGATGATCAGGATTTTGCCATCAAACCTATGAACTGTCCAGGGGGTATTTTAGTATATAAAAACAAATTGCATAGTTATAAAGAATTTCCATTGAGAGTAGCTGAACTGGGATTAGTTCATCGCCATGAATTATCCGGTGTATTAAATGGTTTGTTTCGTGTTCGTTCTTTTACTCAGGATGATGCGCATATCTATATGATGCCCAGCCAGATTAAGGAAGAAGTTCAGAATCTAATTGAATTTGAGGGACTTTTCTATCATACTTTTGGTTTTGATTATCACGTTGAATTGAGCACCAAGCCAGAAAATGCCATGGGTTCAGACGATATTTGGGAGAAGGCAATAAGCAGCTTGAGGGATGCTTTAGACGATATGGGATTACCTTATAAAGTTAATGAAGGTGATGGAGCCTTCTATGGTCCTAAAATAGATTTTCATTTAAAAGATTGTTTGGGAAGAAGCTGGCAATGCGGGACCATTCAGTTAGATTTTCTTATGCCTGAAAAATTTGACCTTTACTATATCAATCCTCAAGGTGAAAAGGAACAACCAGTTATGTTGCACCGGACAATCTTAGGTAGTCTGGAACGTTTTATTGGAATTTTAATTGAACAGTTTGCAGGTTCTCTGCCCACCTGGATTGCACCGATTCAAGTTCGATTGTTACCCATAGCAGATCGACACATTAGTTATGGTAAAGAGTTAGAAAAAATACTTTCTAATCAAAATGTCAGGGTAGAGCTTGATGAAAATAATGAGAAGATTGGTGCAAAGATAAGAAATGCAGAAATGCAAAAAATTCCCTATATGCTAATTTTTGGCGATAAAGAGGTCAGTGAAAATAAAGTCGATGTTAGAAAACAGGGTAAGGGAGATTTAGGTCCTTCAAGTATTGATTTCTTTGTTACTCAAATTATTCAGGAGATCAATGAGAAAACATTGCCTTAAAACTTGAAACAAAAGAAGGTTAGATAA
>CAYSAA010000058.1:0-2871 GCA_964428905.1 uncultured Atribacterota bacterium | reverse complement strand
TCCCATTGTTTAAAATCTGTATAATGAACAACCTCTGCTCGGATAAAGCCACGTTCTATATCACTATGTATTTTACCTGCAGCCTTGACGGCAGTTGTACCCTGATGAATTGTCCAAGCTCTTACTTCATCTTTACCTACCGTAAAAAATGAAATTAAGCCAAGATGCTGATAAAGAACATATGATAATCTTTCAATACCCGTTTCTTGAAATCCTAAGTCTTCCAAAAACATCTGTCTTTCTGTCTCATCTAATTCATTAATTTCCATTTCCAATTTTCCACAGATAGACATACTTGCCATTTTATGATCCTGAATGAATTGATTGAATTTTTCCCGATTTGGGAATTGATTTTTACGTAATTGTTGCTCATCAAGATTGATAGCTACAATCATTGGTTTAAGTGTAAAAAACCCATATCCACTTAATAACTTTGTTTCTTCTTCAGTTAAGGGTAAGGTAATCAGCAACTGATCGTCACTTAAATATTGGTGACATTTTTCCAACATATGTTTCTCTATTTCCTCTTGATGTGTTAATTTTCTTTTAGACTGTTTGAGGCGGTTGATCCGATTTTCTGCCACTTCTAAATCCCTTAAGAGGGCTTCATATGTCAAATACTCAACCTGATAAAGTGGATCAGTGTTCCCCGGAATTACTTTATCTTCGAAAACACGAATAACCATTAAAAGTGCATCGATATTTTGTATCTGACTAAAAACTTCCTGTTTTGCCTTATCAGGCATATCTGATGAAATACCCGGAATATCAATTATTTCAATAGTTGCATAAACGGTTTTTTGTGGTTGATATATTGAGCTTAAATAATCAACACGAGTATCGGCAACCTTAATAACACCAACATTTTTTGTTTTAGGGGACGAAAACGTATCTGTTTTTTTATGCTGACTCGTTAAAAGATTAAATAAAGTCGTTTTCCCACTCAAAGGTAAACCTAAAATACCAATATTCATTATTCACCTCATTAAACCTACATTTTCAATGCATCAATCAAAAAATATATCTACACCAGTTCTTTCCCGCAAGTAGCCATGGCCAGGTTACCATATTTGACACCTTTAACTGCCCTCAGTTTGCTTGTTAGTTGATCCAAAGCGCGGGCCCTCCCATGTACAATAATCACCTCAAGACAATTATTGTGATCCAGATGTATGTGTTGTGTTGAAATAATAATGTTATGATATTCATGTTGCAGTATCGTTAATTTGTGGACTAATCCCCGTTTATGATGATCGTAAACCAATGTAATGGTTCCGGCAACCTTTTCATTTTTCTGCCATTCCATTTTTACCAGATCTTCCCGGATCAAATCCCTTAAAGCCTCAGAGCGATTTTTATATTTTTGCTCTCTAATTCGATCATCATATTTTTTCAGTAACTCTTCCTCTAATGAAACACTAAAACGAACCAGGTGTGACATGGTTAATCCTTTTTTCTAATCCTAAATAACACTTTTCTTATCAATCATAACATAATATAGTCGGGGGAGCAAACTCCCATTTTAAAAGAAATCATTTTATAGTATTTAAATTATCCAATATCGAATTTTTTAAAATCTGATATTAGTAAAAGTATATAAAACTCTAAAAACATTATAAATTAACCAGGAAAAAGGCTCTATAGTCAATACTAAAGAGCCCTCCGAGTATTTTACAATATTTTTATTTTTGATTATTTAGATAACTGAATTGTAATCTTTAAACAAGAAAGTTCAATGGTTACTTTCCTAACCTAATGCATTCCTTTGCAGCAATCTTTTTGGCATAACGCATTGCTTTTTTCTCAGTTGCAAAACTACGGTCACCAATTTTAATTGGTGGGTATATTATCTTCCCATTATATGTCTGGTAACCATATTCAACCAAATACTCACCTTGATTTTCTGATATTTCACAGTAATCATAACTACTTTTTGTGATATTCATGATATGAAAACCTCTTATCTTATTATTTATTTCTATAAGTAATTGGGAGTAATCACTATTGCCATACTATATTTTGGGTTCGCTGTTAAATTTAAATCCATAAATGTTTCATAAGACATGGTATAATTTCCCCCAATAGTAGGATCATTGCTGATTATCTCTTTTTTATCAGCATCAAAACCAATAACAACTCGAGCATGGGCCAACGGATTAGACTCCTTATATTTCTGTATTGCTATTAATGGAATATTATTAGATAAATATTCCTCAATCTCTTCCACTGTCAAAACGGTAAATGATGCTTCAAAACCTAAATCTTTGGCAAATTTCACCATTTTATAGATATCTCCCAAACCATCGGGCTTAATGATTTTTTGTGCTAATTCCTGTTGACTTATCTGTAAACCAAGAAAGTTCAAAGTCATTGAAGCAGATGCCGGCAAGCACCAGTTAGTCCCTGCATACTTCTGATATGGCACTTCCAGATAGATTGAACTTAACTTAGCTTTATTTTCAATCCCCGGTATGACGCTATCACTAAGAGTGTTTCCCTGTTCTTCATTTACTGCTTCCGGTACAATCCCGCTACAAGATGTTAGTAAGAAAATTGCACTGATGATGATCAGTATTTTGCTTAAATTTACTAATTTACCCCAAACTTTCATATTTTCTACTCTCCTTGTTCTCAGCTGAAAAAGGAATCAAAGTTTGGGCTAAAATGAAAAAAGGTGGTAGCCTGGCAACCTTAGTCTTTTGACTTTAGGCCCATAACTTTGCGCCCTATTCTTTCGAATAGTTTGCCTTTTTCAACCTCTAACAATAATTATCTGTATCAATTTGTTATTTATCTGTCAATCTTCTTTTTCTATTCTACTATAGTTATTCCCCATTCAAGATTTTTTAGACAATAATCTAATAATTTTTT
>CAYSAA010000057.1:0-3536 GCA_964428905.1 uncultured Atribacterota bacterium | reverse complement strand
ATTAAAGATGAAGAAAATAAATATCTACTTATAGCATTGAAAAATACTAACAAAGTCATAATTATTAATAATAAGCCTAAAACACAATAGGATATTTTTTTAATAGTCTCTAAAAACTTATAAAAATATAAAAACACATTATCACCTCTTTTTTAGAACCAGGGAAATATTTAATCTTAATTCCCCTGGTTCTAATCTATTTTCAATTATTTAATTACAATAATACACATTAACAAATAGGTAATTAAATCTCATCTAATCAGCTATAGATTGTATTCTCTCAATATATCCACCAAAAGTTCCACTTGCTTTTAATTCTTCATGTATAGGTTTAACTTTTTCAATAAATAAGGTTTTGTTTTCATCTGAAACTGTATTTACTTTTACTCCAGATTCTGCTATGAAGTCCAAGGATTCTTGAAGTGCTTCTACTACTAATTCATGAACATATATTTCTGTTTCCCTGGCTACCCTCAAGAAAATAGCTTTATGAACTGGTTCTAAATCATCCCAAACTTCTTTGCTCATAACTATAAGATCAGGAATTGTAAAATGTTCATTCAATGAATAGTAGTCAGCTACTTCATAAAATGACATATCAACAACACTAGCTGGGGGATTCTCACCACCATCTATTACTCCAGTCTGAAGGGCACTGTATACCTCTGAATATGCTGTAGTAGTAGGAGAAGCACCTAATACCTTCATAGTCTCAATCATTAACTCGGAACCCATAACCCTGATTTTCAATCCTTCGAGATCTTCAGGTCTATTGATTGGTCTAACTCTATTGTAAATACTTCTACTACCAGTATAGAAGTAAGATAATAATTTAACGCCATAATTTTCACAGGTTGCGGCTAATTCCCGACCGATATCTCCATGGACAACATCTAAAAAATGCTGTTCATTCTTAAATAAATAAGGAACGCCAAATATGCCCATCATTGGAGCAAATTCTCCTAAATTAATTGGGGAAACACGATTCATTTCAATTGTACCTTCTAATAACTGTTCCATTGTTTCCAATTCTGAACCCAGCACTCCACCTATGAATACTTCTATTTTTATTTCACCATCAGTCAATTCTTCTACTCTATCAGCGAAATAGTAACAACCTAAAGTAGTTGGAGTTTCTCCAGAATGATTATGTGCCATCCTAAATACTTTCTCAGCACCTATTGTCATTGGCATCAATAATAAAATTGTAATTATCAGAATAAATGTTAATTTAAATCTTTTAGTCTTAAACATCAAAAAATCCTCCTTTAAAATATTCTTAATTTAGTTAATAAATTTTACTATAAAAAATTTACCAAAAATTTTAAATATTATCACCTCCCCTAAATTTTGATGTGTTCATTTAAGAATTTCTAGTAAATAAATACCCAAACAACTGGAACCAATCATAACAATTCTTTGGGTGATGCTATCTCTTAAAATTGCTATTCATATTTTATTATTAAATCTTGAATTTGATATCTTATCCTTGAGTTTTTCGTAGAATAAATTTTCATCTATCGGTATCTCTACCCAATCATTAATCCAGGTAGATAACAGCATAGCATTTGAAATCATAAGACCATTGATACCTTCTTCACCTGGTGATAACAACTCAGTACCATTTGAAATAGCATCTATCCAATTATTTATTATTTCTACACGTTCCTCAGTATCTTTACTTTCAATAGGAACTTCACACTTCCAACATTCTGGCGCACCAAATCCACCAGCCTTGTATTCTTCATTAAACTGCCTCTCTGAACATCTCAAACGCCAAAATGTTAATTTTTCGTTTTCGACAACAATCTTTCCTCTATCCCCAGATATTTCAAGTCTATTTGTCCCTGGTGCATCAGCAGTTGAAGTTACATAAACTCCTGTAGAACCATTCTCGTATTCAACAAAAGTTGTCACATCGTCTTCTACTTCAATATCATGATATTTCCCAAAATAGCAAAATGCACGAATACGCTTCGGCATACCACAGATCCATTGCCAGATATCTAAATTATGTGGATTCTGATTTAATAATGTTCCTCCACCTTCACCTTTCCAGGTTGCGCGCCAGGTTCCTGAATCATAATAACTCTGTGAACGATACCAGTCAGTAATAATCCAATTAGTACGTTTTATTTCTCCCAACTCATTTGATTTAATTAAATCCCTCAATTTCTGATAGATAGGTTTTGTTCGAAATTGGTACATAATACCAAAAACTCTATCACTTCTACTAGCTATCTCATTCATCTCACTTACCTGTTTTGTATATACACCTGCAGGTTTATCAATTAAAACATGTAAATTTTTTTCAAATGCTTTGATTGCTAGAGTGGGATGTTCGTAATGTGGAACTGCAATTATAACTGCTGAAAGATCTTTATCACTAAGCAGGTCTTCACTTTTATCATATTTTTTTACATCAGCACCAAAGTTCTGTTCAGCCCATTTTAATCTTGCAATATCTTTGTCACAAACAGCTATTAATTTTCCCTTGGGGATTAAACCATCTTTTAAAACCTTTGCATAATAACTCCCCATAAATCCGATTCCTATAACTCCAATACCTACCTCATTCATTGATATCCTTCTCCTCATTAGTAATTGACTTTCTAATATCTTCAACCATCTTCATTGTTTTTTCCCCATATTCAATATATGTATTATATTTATACTGGTCTAAAGATTCATTTTGATTGTCTGAAGGTTTTTTATGGTAAACTGCCCCCATATGAGGCTCAATAGAAATGCCTCCTTCATAACCAGTTAAAATTAAATCTTCTAGAACTTTTTTCACCTGGCCATTTCCTTCACCCGGAAAAGTGTATTTTACTTCAGGAAAATAATTATCAGTATCCTTTATAAATATGCCATCTTTAATGTGGACATAATGAATTTTTTGCTTTAATATCTGATAAACTTCCCATGTATTTTGTTTTTTATAGGGGGGTTTGCCAATTCTGTTATCTGTAAAAACAGGATTACCTGTGTCAAAGACAACCTTAAAATTTGGAGAATCGATATTTTCAATCAACCTCTTCATATGCTCATATGATTGAGAGAAATAATTCATACAATTTTCATGCAAATATATAATATCCTCTTGTTCACACATGCTTACCAATACTTTCAATTTTTTAATTATAGACTTCTCCAGTTCAGGGTTATCTGGATTCTCGTCTTTGGGAATGAAGAAACTCATGCCTCGGATCATCTTAGTTCCCAATCTCTTCATCCTGGGAATAGCTCTTTTTAATTCTGTAATGCTTTGTTCATAATCTTCTTCTTTATAAGGGCTTTTACCCCAATTAGCTACTTTACTTCCAAAACAACTAACATTAACTTCTGATTCCAATAATTTACCATATATTTCTTCAAATCTTTTATCACTTATATCTGTAATATTCTCCCCTTCAATATTTCTCGCTTCAATAAATTTCCAACCAAGCTCTTTAGTTGCTTTAATTTGAACATCAATATCACCACTGACTTCGTCAGCAAATCCAGTAAAATACAACACTTTAAATCCTCCTATT
>CAYSAA010000056.1:0-21739 GCA_964428905.1 uncultured Atribacterota bacterium | reverse complement strand
TTCGGCACAGCGCATTAATCAAACAGAGAATCATCTCAATGATATCAACGTATTTCCGGTAGCTGATGGTGATACCGGCACCAACTTAGCGGTAACTATGAATCATATTGTTAGGGAGGTACAGGATTTTCGGAAGAATTCTTTTGAAGAGATGATTCAATGCATTGCCAAAGCTGCCTTAATGGGTGCCAGGGGGAATTCGGGTGCCATACTTGCCCAATTTTTCCAGGGATTGGCTGAGGCAACCCGTGGGATGAGTCGTTTAACAACCGTTGTTTTTTCTCAGGCTGCAGTGAAAGCAGCGGAGCAAGCCACAATGGCAATTGCCGCTCCCCGTGAGGGGACCATAATTACAGTTATGAAAGACTGGGCGCATTATCTTAGTAAGTCAGCACACAAAACACCTGATTTTGTAGAATTATTCAAACGATCACTAAAAAAAGCCAGAATATCATTATTGGAAACGCCTAATAAATTAGCTATATTAAAGAGGGCAGGCGTTGTGGATGCCGGTGCAGAAGGGTTTGTTAATTTACTGGAGGGCATTGTTGATTTTATTGAATTTGGCAAACTGAGAACCCTGAAAAGTGATGAAAAAAAATCACTAATTGATGCAGGAGAGAAATTATTTCTTTACTCTAAAAGAAAGACCAAGTTTCGCTATTGCACCGAATGCCTGATTGAAGGGCGGGATTTAGATAAAAACCTGATTAGACAAAAATTAGATGGCCTGGGTGATTCTCAGGTGATAGCTGGTTCTCATGAACAGGTTAGAATTCATATTCATACCAATAAGCCTGATTTCGTATTCTCTCAAGTAGGCTCTGTGGGTCATATTATTGAAACCAAAGTAGATGATATGTGGGAACAAACTGAGGGCGTTAGAAAGAAAACCGTTAAGCGTAAAATTGCCCTGGTAACCGATACGACCTGTGATTTACCGGATGATTTAATTAAAAAATACCAAATCAAACTGGTCCCCATTGTTGTACAAGTCGATCAAGAGAGTTTTTTAGATCGTATCAATATTTCTACCAAAGAGGTCGTCAATTATCTGGAAAATTCCCATTATCATGTCACTACTTCCCAGCCCCCTTATCAGTATTTTGAAGATATTTACCAGCAGGCCGCTCAAGAAAATAAAGAAATCATTTCTATGCACATTTCCGGAAAGCTAAGCGGTACTTATCAGGCAGCCTGTGTTGCCAGCAGGAAAAGTCAACATAATGCTAAGATCCGGGTACTGGATGCCAGGACAAGTACAGTTGCGCTGGGCTTACTTGTATTAAAAGCTGCCCGTCTTATAGAAGAAGGTTTCACAATGGAGCAGATTGTTAAAAAATTAGAGTATCATATAGCAAAGAGCAAAATATTTGTGAGTATCCCTACCTTAAAATACCTGATCAGAAGCGGGCGTTTAGATAAAGTAAAAGGTTTGATCGGGTCAATGATGAATTTAAAGCCGGTAATTACACTTAATCAACATGGCGCTTTTGAAGAGGCAGCCAAGGTTATTGGGTATCGACGTTTATTAGATAAAAGCTTGGAATTGGCCAGCAAATTTGCTGAAAGTGTGAAAAATCCTTGTTTTGCCATTGCCCATATTCAGGATATTCGATTAGCTCAATGGTATCAAAAAGAATTACAGTCACGCTTTCCTCAGGCTGAAATATTGATTGCTGAAGGTTCTCCCGCGCTCAGTGTGCACATTGGTAAGGGCGGTACAGCCATTGCTGTTATGGGGGGTTAGCTCAATATCATAGATATAGATTATTGATAGATAATAAAGGTTATTTCATAGGAGTATCATATTGAAAATAGGCTGTTATCATCTGGTCTCAAATATTCACAACCAAAACAGTATTGATCTCTCTTTACAACCCTTTATGGAGTCAATTGAAAAATACCTGGGAGAGCCATTCATAGCTATTAGTCCCAAAGATATTAAAAAAGAACCTATCTTCCCCGTTATCCTGATAAAGTCTGGAGGCGTAGAAGAAAAGTTTAAGCGAATTTACCAGCAATTTCCTTCTCCCTATTTTCTTTTGGCTGGTTGTTTGCATAATGCTTTACCTGCAGCTCTGGAAATCAAAGAATATCTCAATAAAAGAGGGGAACAGGTTGAAATTCTACATGGATCAGCAAAGTGGATTGCTCAGCGCTTGAAATTATTAAGAAAAGTAATGGAGGCCAAAAAAGCCTGTCGCCAATATCGAGTTGGTGTACTGGGAAAGCCCTCTGATTGGCTTATTGCCAGTGGCGCAGATTATAATATCATCAGGAAAAAGTTAGGCATCAAAATTTATGATATTCCCCTGGAGGAAATGATTAGACATATTGACCAGACAAAAAATAGCGATATTCCTTCTCATTTAGAGATCATGCCAACCGGTTTTGATCAGCAAGTTATACAACAGTCATTACGAATTTACCAGGGTTTAAAGAATTTAATCCAGGAATATCATTTTAATGCCATTACCGTTCGCTGTTTTGAATTGATTGATTTCTATAAAAATACTGGCTGTCTGGCTTTATCCCTGTTAAATCGGGAGGGAATTGTAGCCGGATGTGAGGGGGATGTCCCTGCCCTTGTCTCGATGATTATAGCTCATCAGTTAACAGATCAACCTATATTTATGGCTAATCCGGCCTGTATTGATCAGGAGAAAAATGAGATTGTTTTTGCCCATTGCACTATACCGATAAATATGTGTGAAGGTTATGATTGGAAAACCCATTTTGAATCAGGAATAGGTATCGCTATTCGTGGGAAAGTTAAAGAGGGACCGGTTACCCTGTTTAAACTGGATGGAAACCTAGACAGGTATTTTCTCTCGGAAGGAGAATTAACCAAAAATTTAGACTCACCTCACCTGTGTCGAAGTCAATTACAGATTGTCCTGAAAGAGCCGGTTGTCAATTTTTTAGAAAAATCTATTGCCAATCATCATCTTATCTGTAAAGGGTGGCATCGGGAAAAATTTGAAAAATTTTTATCACTGGTATTATAGAAATCTAAAATTGGCAGACGTCCTTGAATAATGATTTTAGGCAATAACAAACATCTCATCAATCCTGAGAAAAGAGGTTTCTAATTTGAAAATTGGGATTATCTCAGATATTCATGGAAATGCTGAAGCCTTCCAGGCAGTTCTTAAGAAACTAAAAGATGTGGACCAGATTTTTTGTTTGGGTGATATTGTGGGGTATGGTGCGGATCCGGTGTATTGCATTGGTAAAATTAAAGGCTTGGGGATCCCATCCATTAAAGGGAATCACGAAGGTGCAGTGATTGGAGAATTAAACTTGCATTATTTTAATGAGGATGCCCGACAGGCAATCCAATGGACCAGAAAACAATTGAAAGGCCGCGATTTAAGCTATTTGAAAATGCTTAAGCTGAAGATTACAATTTCTGAAGATGTGTTAGGAGTTCACGGGAGTCCCCGACAACCTCTCTGGGAATATATCCTGGATAAACAGACTGCAGAAGAAATCTTTAGTAGATTCAATTTTAAAATATATTTTATTGGACACAGTCATATTGCCGGATATTTTACATTTCACCAAAAAAATCAAGTTGTTAATTATTTTGGTGCTACAAATGGGGCAGAGGTTGTCATTCAACAGGATTATAGTTATATTATTAATTGTGGCAGTGTTGGCCAGCCCAGAGATCGAAATCCTCAAGCGAGTTTTTCTATTTTTGATACTGACCGGCTTACCGTGCAGATTATACGTGTTGATTATTCTATTAGCAAAGCACAGGCCAAGATAAGCAAAGCACATCTGCCTGATTTTTTATCAGAGCGACTGGCATTAGGGATTTAAAAAGATAAGACAGAGGTGAGTTATAATGATAAAGGAAGCAATGTTTTATAAAGACTTAAAGGATCATAAAGTAAGATGTGAGCTCTGTCCTCATCGCTGTGAGATTTTACCAGGGAAAAGAGGATTGTGCCGGGTAAGGGAAAATCGGGAAGGTATATTATTCAGTTTGAATTACAATCGCTTGATTGCTGCTCATGTGGATCCTATTGAAAAAAAACCCCTGTTTCATTTTTATCCCGGGTCTCAATCATATTCAATTGCGGCAATAGGATGTAATTTTCATTGTTTGCACTGTCAGAATTGGACTATATCCCAGGTTAAAGGAGATGTCATCAAAGGAGAAGAAGTTTCTCCGGAGAGAGTTGTGCAAAATGCTTTAGCTAGTGATTGTCTATCGATTTCCTATACTTACACTGAGCCAACCATCTATTATGAAACAGCTTACGATATTTCCCTTCTTGCCCGTGAAAAGGGACTAAAAAATATCTTTGTTACCAATGGTTACATCAGCTCAGAGGCACTCAATCATATAGCACCCTACCTGGATGCTGCAAATGTTGACCTAAAAGCCATGAGTGAAGATTTTTATCACAAGATATGTGGTGCTAAATTGCAACCTGTACTGGAGCGTATCAAACAATATTATGAGCTGGGAATCTGGATTGAGGTAACAACATTGATTATTCCGGGATACAATGACAAGGTAGAAGAATTAGAACAAATAGCTGAATTTATAGCAGATATTGATAAAAGAATACCCTGGCATGTTACAGCTTTTTATCCTACCTATCAATTGAATCATGCACCTCCTACCCCCCTATCTACCCTAAAGCGTGCTTACCAAATAGGTAAAGAGAAAGGCCTTTACTATGTATACCAAGGTAATGTGGGGCAAGGGGAAAATACGTATTGTCCCTCCTGTGGCAAATTACTGGTAAGTCGTAGATATTTTGCCATTGATAATAAAATTAAGAATGGAAAATGTCCTTTTTGTGGAGAAAAGATTCAAGGTGTGGGCATGTCTTAGAGAGAAGTATTTATTAGTAGTTTTTCTTCAGGAATAATCTAATCATAAAGAAAGGTGTATTACAAATGGAAAATTATCAGTCCTATATCGTTTTCGGTCCAGTTCCCTCTCGTAGACTAGGAAGTAGTTTAGGAGTTAACAATATCCCACCCAAGATTTGCACTTATTCATGTGTGTACTGTCAATTGGGTAAAACATTAAAAATGGAAGTAGAACGTTCTTTATTTTATAATACCAAGGAAGTAGTACAGGTGGTGAGGGATACTGTAAAAAGTCTGCAGGAAAAAAATGAAATGATTGACTATTTGTCTTTTGTTCCTGACGGAGAGCCGACCCTTGATCTGGAATTGGGAGAGAAAATACGACAGTTAAAGCCATTGGGCATCAAGATTGCTGTGATATCAAATGCTTCTTTAATCTGGCAAAGAGAGGTAAGAGAGGACCTAAAATGGGCGGATTGGGTTTCCTTAAAAATTGATGCTATTACCCCTTCTATCTGGCGGAAGATTGATCGGCCTCATCGTTTACTTGAGCTGGAAAAAATTTTAGAGGGAATAGAAAATTTCTCACGAGATTTTCAGGGAGATTTAAATACAGAGACCATGCTGGTGCGGGATATGAATGACCAGGAAGAAGAATTGCATCGGATTGCAAAGTTTATTAAAGATCTTACTATTCGGCAAGCTTATCTTTCTATTCCCACACGTCCACCAGCGGTAAAGTGGGTACAGCCTCCTGAACCGAAAAAAATTACCATGGCTTATCAGATTTTTAAAGGATACGCCTTACCGGTGGAATGTCTATTGGGATTTGCCGTACAGTCTTTTGGTTCTACCGGGGATATTGAACGGGATCTGCTTAGCATTACTTCAGTACACCCCATGCGTGAATCAGAAATCAAGAAGTTTTTAAAAAAGACGGGAGAGGATTGGCCGGTCATAGAACGTCTTATTAAGGAAAAAAAATTGATACAGACTGCATTTGGAGATCAGAAATTTTATATACGAAATTTTTCGGGAACAAAAAAGGATTAAGTAATACATTATCGAAATAGTAGCCTTGATAATCTTCCACGTTTTATTTCTACTGCATGATAGGGACATAATTCCTGGCAGCAAAAACAGCGGATACAACGAGATAAGTCTGGATAAGCTTTTTTTCCAACCAATTTAATACATTTAGCCGGGCAATTCTGGACACATATTCCGCAACCTACACATTTTTCATGGATGAAATTAGGACTCGGGCGCAGGATATTGTAAAAAAAGCGATCAAGGTTAGCAGGCAGGGGAACGGGGATATGCTTACTTCTAGAAGATATGGGGATTTTAAATGGAATAGGTGTTAAATTTTCCCGGTCCATACCCTGGATATCTAACATCTGGAAGTTTTTGGGAATAAGACCCCTTTCTATCGCTTTCTGTAGGGTAAAAACCTGGTTGGGAGCCAGTCCAATGATATGACAACAAGCCAGATCAAGGGCATGGGGGTTGGTTGAAGCGGCCAGAAGTCCAACCTGTTTTGGATCTCCCGATGAAGGGCCGGCACCTTCCATACCGATTACAGCATCCATGATAGATAGCTGTGGTTTTACGTATTCAACAACATCAACCAGCATATTTGAGAAATCCCTTACATCGCTCATTCTAAGGTGATAATCGGCCTTTAAGAGGCCGGGTATAGTACCAAATATATTTTTTACAGCGCCAGTATAAATCGTAAGTCCATGAGTCTTTAATTTGGCGATAGAAATAACAACATCGACTTCTTTAGTAAATTTAGCCAGGGTAATCTGTTTCAGGATTTTCCCTTCCGGAAAGGGAAAATCCTGTTGTTGGAGATTCCAGTTCAACTGGGCACCAGTTTTGTTAGCCACAGCCTCCATCCCTGTTTCCCGATAGATTCTTTTCAGCCAGGTTTTCGTAAATGGGCCACCAGGACTATCAGCTATGATGACTTGTGCGCCGAGATCCTGGATCTGATTAATGACTGCTTCTACTAAAGCCGGATGGGTAGTGACAGCGGCTTCCGGAGGTTTTTTCATAAGCAGGTTTACCTTTAAAAGGACTTTTTGTCCTGGTTTCACATAATTTGCTAAACCACCTAATTCTTGAAATAATTGCCTGGTTGCAGCTTGAATATCCTTTTCCTGATATGTATTGCATGGTGTAAAAATAACTTTATTATTTTCCATTTCTCTTCCCTGGTTATTAAACTTTTCAATTATACCAAAAATTTGATAGAATAAGTAGTGATTTAGATGAAAATACAAAAGTATCAATAAACAGACAAAGTTTGGAATTCTCACCAGATAGCAACAATAAATTATTTATTTTGCCAAAAAGTTGGGACAATGAATCAATTTTAAGAATATCTATTGCCGTAGGAATTAAAGGAAGGAGTGTCATATGCCATTTGGTTACAACGGTAAAATTTTACGAATTGACCTGAAAAAAGAAAGTATTGAAATTGAACAACCAGATGATACTTTTTATCGCACTTACTGGGGAGGAAGAGGATTTGGTCTTTACTATATGCTCAAAGAAATGAAGCCCAAAACAGATCCTTTCTCCGGAGACAATCTACTCATTTTTTCCACGAGTGTGATTTTGGGAAATCTTGCTCCGGCCATGCCCCGCTATACAATTTGTTCTAAATCTCCCCTAACCGGTGCAGAGGGGGAATCAGAAGCTGGGGGTTATTGGGGACCGGAACTGAAAAAAGCCGGTTATGATGCTATTATTATTCGTGGTATTGCTCAAAATCCTTGCTATCTTTGGATAAAAGACGGAGAAGTTGAATTTAAAGATGCCTCTCATTTGTGGGGGAAAGAAACCCACCAGGTTGATGAGCTGATTAAGAAAGAATTAGGAGAGAAAAATATCAGGATATGTCAAATTGGCCTCGGGGGTGAGAATCAGGTACTATTTGCCAATATTGTTAATGAGCTAACTCATTTTAATGGGAGAAATGGATTGGGTGCTGTTATGGGTTCCAAAAGGCTTAAGGCTATTGTGGTAAAAGGTACACGCACTATTTCTTTGTATGATAAAGAAAAGGTGAAAGAAATTGCCAAAGATATTGGACAAAGGGTCCTGAAAAATCCATTGAGTAGCGGATTAAGAAAATACGGTACACCGGCAGGGGTAAGAGCTTATTATGAATCAGGATCACTTCCTTCCCTAAACTGGACTACCGGTTATTTTGAAAAAGGAGAGAACCTGACTGCCGAAGTCTACAATCAAACAATTCTAAAAAAGAGAGACAGTTGCTATGCCTGTCCCATTCGTTGTAAAAGGGTTGTAGAGGTCAAGGATAAAAAACTCGAAGTGGATCCGGTTTATGGGGGGCCTGAGTATGAAACTGTGGTAACTATGGGTTCCCTTTGTGGTATTGATGATCTAAAATATGTGGCCAAAGCCAATGAATTATGCAATAAATGGGGTATTGATACCATCTCTACCGGTATGGTTATCGCCTTTGCCATGCAATGTTATGAAGAGAGAATTTTAACCAAGCAGGATACGGATGGTCTTGACTTGCATTTTGGGAATAAGGAAGCAGTTTTACCATTGATTGAGAAAATTGCTAACAAAGATGGTTTCGGAAAGCTGTTAGCCCAGGGATCACGTATTGCTTCCCGCATGATTGGGAAAGGTTCGGAGAAATTCTTGCGAGAAGTAAAGGGACAGGAAATTGCCATGCATGATCCCAGAGTAAAAGCTAGTTTGGCCTTGCAGTTTGCCTTTTCTGATTATGGGTCAGATCATATGAAAGCCCCACATGATACACTTTTTTCCCATGAAAATTCACCAGGCTTACAAGAGATGAGCGGCCTTGGTATCCTCAGACCACTGGATCCAACAGATTTAAGTTACCGGAAAGTAGCTCTGTTTAAGATTTTAGATATTTACTGGACTCTCTTTGATATTTTAGGTATCTGTTACTTTGGCTATGTCCCCAGAAGCGTAGGTACGATGGATGAATTATTAGCGATCATTCGCGCCACAACCGGTTGGAAGACAACCTGGTATGAGCTGATGAAATTGGGTGAAAGAACCATCAATATGGCCAGGATGTATAATATCAGGGAAGGATTTAATGCAGATGATGACACAGTGCCCGAGATATTCTTTACCAATTTTACTGAAGGGCCTTTAAAAGGCAAGGGAGCGTTGGATAGAAAGGATTTTGAAGAGGCCAAGCAATTACGCTATGAGTTGATGGGATGGAATCCCAGAGGAGAACCAACCAGAGGAAAGTTGATTGAACTGGATTTAGATTGGTTGACTGAAGAAATAGAAAGACATTTATAGATTTGAATGGGATATGATAGAATAAATTATTTCGCTTTGTTGTTTCTAATTTTGGTAGCATCATGAAATAATTGACGTAAAAGGCATACCTCAGGTATTACAATTTAACCTAGCGGGCTAATGATACAAATTAGAGTAAATTTAGGAGAATAAGATTGAAAGCTTTAAGAAAATTAGAAAAAGGGATAGGTCACTTGAGATTAGTTAATATTCCGGAGCCAAATACTGGGCCTGGTGAAGTCAAGATTAAAGTTCATTATGCTGGAATTTGTGGAACAGATTTACATATTCAGTCAGATGAATATCATAATAATCCTCCCGTAACATTAGGACATGAATTTAGTGGCGTGATTGTGGAGGTGGGTCAAGACATAAGTAATTTTCAATTAGGTGATCGAGTTGTAGCAGAAACAAATGCTGAAGTATGCGGAGATTGCGAGTTATGTAGGGCTGGAAGATTTTGTTTGTGTCCTTACCGTAAACAACTTGGCGCAGAAAAAGATGGAGCCTTTGCTGATTTTGTGATTTCCACAAAGCAAAATTTGTATAAAATTCCTGAAAATGTAGACATGCTAAGTGCTGCTTTGTCAGAACCACTTTCCTGTGTGGTACATGCTTTATTTGAGCGCTCTAACATATTACCCGCAGATGTTGTCGTTGTATTGGGGCCAGGAGCGATTGGATTGATGGCAGTTCAAGTTGCTAAATTGATGGGAGCAGAAGTGGTTGTTGGGGGGACATCTGTTGATAAACAGCGTTTAAGTGTTGCGAAGGAAATTGGGGCAGATTATTGTATCAATGTTGAGAAGGAAGATTTATCGAGTTTGATTCATAGGTTAACAGAAGGAAATGGAGCAAATGTAGTGTTAGAATGTTCAGGAGCTCCCCCTGCCGTAGAAATGGGCCTTAATCTGCTCAGGAAAAGAGGAACCTTCACTCAAATTGGCTTGTCCGCTCAACCATTATCTCTGCACTTTGATAAAATTTGTTTTAAAGAAGTAGATCTTTTTGGTTCACTTTCCAAGACGGATTTCTCTTGGCGGAAGACTTTAAGGCTACTTTCTTCTAACAATCTAAATGTTAAACCTTTAATTTCTCATATTTTTTCGTTGGATGAATGGGAAAAGGCATTCCATATCGCAAGGGAAAAAGAGGGACTCAAAATATTGTTTAAGTTGTAGTTTTTTAGCTTTTGATTAATAATGATGACTTAGAGAAAATTTTATAAATGAAAAGGAGTATATAGATATGTCAAAAGTAATATTAATCACAGGTGCAAGTACAGGTTTAGGAGCTGCCACTGCCAGAATTTTAGCTCCGGATAATGATGTTATCGTTCATTATAATCAGTCTAAGGATGCAGCAGAACAAGTAGCTGAAGAAGTAAAAAGCGGAGGAGGGAAACCTGTGTTAATGCAAGCAGACTTAACGACAGAACAGGCATGTATTGATTTGGTAGAAAAAGTGAAAAAACAATTTCAGAAATTGGATATTCTGGTAAACAATGCTGGTGGTATGATTAAAAGACAATCTGCTAAGGGGTTAGAATGGCAACATATGCTGGATACTTTTAACCTGAATACCTTTTCAACCATGAAATTATCTTCATTGTGTATTCCCTTACTGGAGAAAGCTGATGATCCCTGTATTATTAATATTACATCAATTGCCATGCGTCACGGTTCACCATCATCAACAATCTACGGTGCCTGCAAAGGAGCTGTCGATTCTTTTACGCGTGGATTTGCCAATGAATTGGCTCCTAAAATCAGGGTGAATGCTGTGGCACCTGGTGTGATTGATACGCCATTCCATGAGAAAGTCTCGACCCCAGAGAAAATGAAACAATTCAGGGAAAACACACCCATCAAGCGGATAGGGGAAGCTGACCATATTGCCTTAACCATTAAATTTCTTGTGGACAATGATTTCATAACCGGGGAAACAATTGATGTTAATGGGGGATTGTTCATGCGATAGTTTAGTTACTATGGTATGAATAAGGATTATTCAATGCAAAATTTAAAAAAAGGAATCATGGTTATCAGTCAAAGGAAAAGATCCCTTATCAGAAATTTTTAGATGGTAAGAGAAAATAAATTTTTATTTACTGGAGCTTTCCTGAATAGTATAATATTTACATAACAATACCAGTTGTTCACTATGTTTAACTTGCAGAATCAGAGGTAAATCTACGGAAAGTATCATTGGGGGTGGTAGATGAACTGAAATCACGGTTCTTTGTAGATGTCAAAATCTGAAATTTTCGAACTGTAAAAATAAAAATGAGGAGGTAATTTTAATAATGAATAGGTTTAAAAGAATGTCAATTGTTAGTTTAACCATAGTACTTGTTTTAGTACTTCTGATGTCTGCTACTTTAATGTCAGTTGCTCAGGAGCCAGTAACGCTAGTCTTAGAAACTATGTTACCGAAAGAGCATGTCTATTATAGGACTCTGGAATTTTTTGCTGACAAAGTTAAAGAATATTATGACGGACCGATTGAATTTGAATTGCATCATTCCGCTGACTTGGGAACTGAAAAAGATGCTTTTGAATATATGATGCAGGGTATTTCCATTGATGTAAGCATCATTTCACCCGCCTGGATGGCAACCTGGGACGAGAGAGCTCCTTTTATGGACGCACCTTTTCTTTTTAAGAATGAAGCTGCGTGGGAAGAGGGAATGGAAACCGAAGTATTTAAGCCAATCGCCGATAATGTAACAGAAAAAGGTGTTAGAATTATTGGTTATGGTGGTGGTGCACAAAGAAACTTAATACTGAACAAACCTGTCTGGAGGACTGCTGATTTGCCGGAGGTTGAAATGAGAGTGCAAGGTTCACCACTGGCACAGAATGTTTTTAATGCTGTTGGTGTCAAGGCTACTCCGTTAGATTATATGCAGACCTATGAGGCAATTAAGACCGGTGTCTTAGACGGTTTGGAAAATGAACCTGCCGGTATGAGTGAAATGAAATTTTATGAAGTAGCACCCTATTATGTGTTAACAAACCATCAAATGACTGTCAGGGTCCTATGTATCAGTGAGAAACGTTTTCAGAGTTTCCCGGAAGCATTACAGGAAGCTATTTTAAAGGCCGGTCCGGAAGCCTCTGCCTACCATCATGAAACAGAAGTTGGGGAAGGTGATAAAATACTGGAAGGTTTGGTTGAATCCGGTCAATTGAAGGTAATTATGTTCTACAATACTGAGATTCAAAACAGGGCTGTACCGGTCGTTGAAGAATATGCTAAAGAATTAGGTGTTGAAGATATTATGGATAACATCAAAGCAATTAATGCAAAACACTAATTGATTAGAGATTATTATCAATTACGATAATACAAAAAGCAGGCAGAGGTTGAAAATTTTCTGCCTGCTTCAGTATTCATGATAAAGAGGGGTAAAGATGTTTTTACGTTTTGTAGATTTTTACCATGGATTGATTGGGAAATTAATAATACTTTTTATGTATATTTTATTATTTTCGTTAGCGATTCAAGTGGCTGGAAGATACATAGATTTTATTCCCAGGTATCTCTGGACGCTGGAAGCAGTGAATTTTTCCCTAATTTGGCTTATCTTTCTTGGATCTATAAGTGGAGTTAGAGGAAGAAAGCACTTTTTTGTTGATATCTTTGGAGACAAGATTTCGACCGGCATGGGAAAGTGGATTGACGCTATCTACTTTTTTGTCATTGGAACAGTAACTTTTGTATTTATTTTCTACGGTTATCAATATTTTGTCGGTTGGGGGCTCATCCAGCGTTCGGAGTTAACCGGAATGAATTTAGGTTGGGTTTATGTTTCTGTTCCTTTTGCCGGTGTTTCCTGGCTTATCTTTTTAGCTGAAGATCTTTATAAGATATATTTTCTTAATAGGACATTTTCAAAAAGATAAGGAAAGGTGAGATAGTAGGATGAGTCCATTTTTTGTGACTATCGTGATGTTTGGTCTTTTAATTAGTCTAATCATTTTAAGAGTACCGGTTAGTTATTCTTTGGGTTTTGCTGTTTTGCCAATTTTATTTTTAACACCTCGCATCACACCTGTGATGCTATTATCCCGTATGATGCTTCAATACGGTACAATTATTCTGATTGCCATTCCTTTTTTCCTGTTAGCCGCTAATATCATGAACGAATCAGGGATTACCAAGCAATTAATTCGCTTTTCCCAGTCTTTAGTTGGGTGGCTACCAGGTGGTTTAGGACATATCAATGTTTTAGTTAGCATGGTATTTGCCGGGATGTCCGGGTCTTCCAATGCTGATGCAGCCGGCATTGGAGGTGTCTTGATTCCGGCCATGGTTAAAGAAGGTTACGATAAAAACTTTACTGTGGCAGTAACGGCTTGCTCGGCAGTCATGGGTGTTATTATACCGCCTAGCATCACAATGATAGTATGGGGGGGAACATTAAGCACCTCTGTTTCAGGTCTATTCCTCGCAGGTTTCATACCCGGTGTGATGATTGCTGTATTCCAGATGATTCTGGTATATTTTTATGCACGAAAGAGAAATTATCCCATAGAGGCAAAATTTAATTTAAAGGAATTTTTCATCAGTTTTAAGGCTTCAATCCTGGCACTTTTTACTCCGCTCATTGTTATTGGAGGGATATTGGGTGGTTTTGTTACACCTACTGAAGCATCCTTGTTGGCAGTTATTTACGCTTTAATCCTTGGTCTTATCATTTTTCGTTCTGTACCCTTAAAAGGTGTTTCTCCTCTTTTATTACAGACAGGGAAAATGGCTTCCCTTGTTCTGTTTGCGGTAGGAACGGCTTCTATTTATTCATGGGTGCTGGCATATTTTAAGATACCTCAGTTTTTGGTAAATACGCTTGGTTCGTTAACGACTTCTCCCACAGTTATGTTATTGCTCTTCACCCTTATTTTTTTATTTGTGGGAACTTTTATGGATTCAGTGCCTGCAATCGTCATATTAGGCCCGCTTTTAAAGCCCTTAGCTGAATCCGTAGGCATTCATCCTCTTCACTTTGGGATCGTTGGTATTATGTCATTAGCCTTTGGTTTGGTCACACCACCCTATGGATTGTGTCTTTTGATTGCGAGCGAAATAGCCGGTATTAATTGTATGCGCGCAATGAAAGAGGTTGGAGCCTTTTTGTTTGTCATGTTAATCGTTTTATTGATTGTCATTTGTTTTCCTAATATAAGTCTTTTTATTCCCAGGATATTTATGCCAAGCTTATTCTCCTATTAATATTAAAGATATTTTGTGAAATAAGTTAATTTTTTTAAATTCAACCTTAACAAAATGACAAAATTTGTAAAAATAAGGAAATAGCAAAGGCAAAAATAAATTTTTTTAGAATGTTTTCAATTCATTTAAATGAGGTAAATATAATGAAATTAGCAGAATTGCATGAAATGGGGAAAGAATTGGAGAGATGGCTTAGAATGAGAGTTCATCCCATTGCCGTCAAATTTTTAAGAAACAGGGAAGAAACACCGGAAGGAGCAATCATTCCCACTAGGGACTGGAAACATAAATATTCTTTGTGCCAGTCCTTTGCTCGTTCCCAAGATGGGCACGAAGAGACCATTGCAATGTTTAAAGAAGATCACTGGTGTTTCGAACCGGTAATTGGTCTTGGCCTGGCTGAACGAATTCCGGAATTCCTTGAGGGTCATCATCGTTATCCTGATAGTACTAAAACCTTAGAAGCAGGAGCAAGATGGTGTCAAAATATGCCTCATCTGCCTTATGGGCAATATCAAGGAATTGTTTCTGCACCTATTCATCTTTGTAACTTTTATCCTGATCTAATCATGATGCATGTGGATGGAAGAATGGCTACCTATCTTATGATTATTCGAAATTATATTGACGGAAAAGATATTACCTGCCAGATTTCAGGTCATGCAGCATGTGTTTACGCGATAGTTCCTCCCATGCTAAATAGAGAGTGCCATATTGCTATCCCCTGTAAAGGGGATCGCATTATTGCCTTTGCTCAGGATAATGAAATTATCTTTACTTTAATACCCGAAATGCTGCCTGCTTTTATAGATGGTATTCATTATGAGCAGGCTCATGAATGGGGACTACCGGTGTTAAATAAATTAAAAGAGGAATATCCCTTAAAACCACAATATAAAGCATTTGGTGAAAAACTAGGATTGGATTTAAGGCAGTCTCCTCCCAGGACACAGGAATATGAGAAATATTAAGAAGGTTTGTTTTATAAAAGGGTGAAAACGAATGCAAATTAGAGATCTGTTTGCAATACCTATACCTTCTAGAGTACAAATACTCAAGAAGGATTTGATTGAAAAAGATGCCAGAATGTGTATTAATCGAGCGCTATTAATTACTGAATCTTATCAAGAATATGAAGATCAGCCAATTTTGTTGAAGCGGGCTCTGGCTTTTAAAAAAATATTGTCAGAAATTCCTATTTTTATTCAAGATATGTCCTTAATTGCGGGGCATCCTGCCTCAACATTAAGAGGAGCTGAAATTTTTCCTGAAATGAGTGTTCATTGGATGGAGAGAGAGCTTGATGATTTTGAAACAAGAGCCCATAACCGTCTGAAAGTCTCTTCTGAAGATAAAAAAATGATTAGGGAACATATTTATCCTTATTGGAAGAACAAGACAGTCTGCGATAAACTGGAAGCATGCAGAAATCAATTGGTGCAAAAAGCAACGGACTGTGGTTTGATTTCCAATACACATCAATGGGGCGCTCTGGGTCATGTAGCGCTGGATTTTGAAAGAATTTTAAATATAGGATTTTCAGGACTAAAAAAAGAGATAAAACAAAGAAAAGCTAAATTAGACCTAACTGATCCGGACTTCCTCTATTCTGAGGAGTTTTATAGAGCAGGAGAAATAATTTGTGATGCAGTGGTGGTTTTTGCTAATCGTTATTCAGAATTAGCTAAAGAGATGTCGATACAAACAGACGATATCAAGAGAAAGGCCGAATTAGAGAAAATTAGTGAAATTTGTAAACATGTTCCACATTATCCAGCCAGAAATTTTTACGAAGCACTGCAATCCTTTTGGTTTGTACAAATAATTCCCCAGATTGAGGCAAATGGTTACTCTATTACTCCGGGCAGATTTGATCAGTATATCTATCCTTATCTTGAAAAAGATTTAAAAGAAGGTAATTTGCAAATTAGTGAAGCATTGGAGTTATTGGAGTGTTTATGGCTGAAGTTTAATGAGATTATACGAGTTGATGATAAAGATGCAGCAGCAATCAATGCCGGCTATGCTTCAGGTCAAAATTTAGTTATTAGTGGTGTTAATGGTAAAGGATATGATTCAACCAATCTTTTATCCTATATGTGTCTGGTGGCAAATCAACATGTTGGTCTGGGACAACCAAATTTTACCGTTCGCCTTCACAAGAAAACTCCCCAGAATTTCCTAAAAAAAGTTGCTGAAAATATCGGAAATGGAAATGGTATGCCCCAGCTTTTAAATGATGAAATCATCATTCCGGGTTTATTAAGAATTAATTCAAAGATAACCTTATCTGAAGCAAGGAACTATATTCCAGTAGGTTGCGATGAAATTGCTGTCAAAGGGATGTGGGCTAGATCAAATGGCGGCTATCTGAATTTTGCCAAAATATTAGAATTAACGCTCAATGACGGTAAGTGTGCATTATCAGGGGGACCTTCTGGTCTGACACCTGAAGGGATGGATAAGATTACATCCTTTGAAAAATTTTTAAGGTCATTTAGAGGCATGTTGAAAAGAGGAATTGAAATTCAGGTAGCTGAAGCCAATTATACTGATATAGTTCATCAAGATTTAGTACCGTTACCCTTTGTTTCTCTTTTAGTTCCCGGGTGTATTGACAAGGGTAAGGATGTTACACAGGGTGGAGCGAAATACAATTTCACCGGTCCGGTTGGTGTGGGTGCTGCCACAACAGGAGATTCCTTGATGGCTGTGAAAAGGATTATTTTTCAAGAAAAGAAGAAAACATTAAAAGAATTCCGCGATATACTCAATCAAAATTTTAAGGATGAGGAAATTCTGAGACAATATATCATTAATCGTCTACCAAAATTTGGTAATGACGAAGATGAGGTTGATGATTTAGTTGTTTTCTTAACCAGTACTTATTTTAAACAACTTGAAAAATATAGAAATTTTAGAGGTGGAAAATTTATTCCTGCCCTTTATTCTGTTACTGCTCAGATTGGTTTGGGGAATAAGACAGGAGCAACACCGGATGGAAGGAAGTCCGGGGAACCTTTATCGGACGGCTTATCTCCTATGTATGGTCGCTCACACTCAGGTCCAACTGCTGCTTTGAAGTCAGTTACAAAAGTGGAACTGGGAAAAGCCATTAATGGTGTCATTGTTAATCAGCGCTTAACGTCAACGCTGCTAAAGAATAAGGTGGGAATAGAAAAATTTGTCCAACTTCTGCAAAGTTTTGTACAATTAGGTGGTTTTCATTGGCAGTTTAATGTTATTTCTTCAGATATTTTGCAAGATGCACAGAAAAATCCCGAAAAATACCGTGATTTGGTGGTTCGTGTAGCAGGTTATAGTGCTATTTTCATTGAACTTTCTAAAAAAGCCCAAGATTCAATTATTGCCAGGAATGCAGCTGAATTGTAATGGAAAAAGTAGGGACTTCAAAAAATAAGCAGGAAAAATATGGTTTGATATTTGATATTCAACGATTTTCCTTACATGATGGTCCCGGTATTAGGACTATCATCTTTTTAAAAGGATGCCCTCTACATTGTTCTTGGTGCGCTAATCCGGAATCCCAACTCCCTCATCCGGAAATTATTTATAACGAAGAAATTTGTATACAGTGCGGAACCTGTATCGATGTTTGTCCTCATCGAGCTGTTGTGAAGAAAAATAATCAGATTGTAATGATTCGTTCATTATGCCAGCATTGCGGTAATTGTAGTCAGAATTGTCCAACCAAAGCTATGCAGTTAAAGGGAGAAAAAATGAGCATTGATCAAATTATAAACATTGTGGAAAAAGATAAAGAATTTTATAAGACCTCTCGGGGAGGTGTTACTATTTCAGGGGGTGAGCCATTGTTTCAAGCAAATTTTTTGAAAAAATTGTTAGAAGAATGTCATATTCGTGGCCTACATACAGTGGTTGAAACAGCCGGGTTTGCTTCATGGTCTAGTATAAAAGCAATCATACCTTATACAGATATATTTTTTTATGATTTAAAAATCATGAATAATGATAAGCATCTTCAGTATACTGGTGTACAAAATGATTTAATATTAAATAATTTAACAAAGTTACAAAAAGAAACAAATCAAATTGTCATTCGCATTCCTGTTATACCAGGTATCAATGATGATGATGAAAATTTATCACTTCTAACTAATTTTTTGAAAAAGATTCGTTTTAAAAAGATTGATCTTTTGCCTTATCATTTTTACGGTGAGAAAAAATATAAGATGTTAGGGAGAAATTATCCATTAAATTTTTTAGAAAAGCCTACCAAAAATGAAATTTCACAATATCGTAATCGTTTAAGAAAGCATGGTTTTAAAGTTGAAATCATCGATTATTAATAATTTATATAAACCAGCCCAATCTAATTTACAATTGATCATAATCGAAATCAAATTTGTTGATAAAAACCAGGGAAGAAAACTATAAATATAGGAGTGTATAAAGCTGATGATAGATGCCAGAACCATTGTCTGTGCCTCACTAGCCAATCCTAATCGTATGACAAAATCACCACTGATGCATAATGCAGGTTTTGAAGCATTAGGGCTAAATTTTGTTTATGTGGCTTTTGAGCCTGAGAAAAAACATTTACAAGATGCCGTTTGGGGGATTCGAGGGTTAGGTATAAAAGGGGTCAGTGTTTCAAAACCTTATAAGGAAGAAGTTATCAAATTTCTTGATGAAATAGATCCCATTGCCCGGGATATTGGAGCAGTTAATACGATATTAAATAAAGAAAATCATTTAATTGGTTATAATTCTGACTGGATTGGAGCTGTACAGGCAATTGAACAGGAAATTACGATCAAAGACAAAAAAATAATCCTTACTGGAGCAGGAGGTGCAGGGAAAGCAATTGCTTATGGAATGAAATTTTCTGGAGGGAAAGTATTTATTTATAATCGCTCAGTTGAACGAGCAAAAAAAATAGCAGAACAGTTTGGATTAGAACTGGGTGGCAATTTGGAGGACTTAGCGCAAATCAGAGACTATGATATTTTAATTAATGCAACCCCGGTTGGTTCTTATCCAGATATGAATGATTCAATCATCCCTGACCATATCTTGAAAGAGGGGAAAATAGTCATGGATGTGGTTATTAATCCTTGGCACACTTTGTTAATTAAAAAAGCTGAACAAAAGCATTGCCGAGTTATTACCGGATTAAAAATGTTGCTTTTTCAAGGTGCCTTTCAATTCAAATTGTTTTCTGGGTATGATGCCCCGTTAGAGATGATGGAAAAAAGATTATTTTAATTTGAAGAAAATATTTTGGTTCAACAAATACCAATAACACCAGCAAACTTGGTCACTATATACCTAATCTAAATTAGCGTGTAAATGAGCAAAAGGTATATCTTAAAGAATTAAAAATGATTTATCTATTTTTTTTAATCAGGCTTCTCTTTTTCTCAGGAGTGCCTTCGGGGATGATAATTTTTGCCAATATCCTCTCCCCTGATATTGAACCTTACTCATTGCTCATTTGTGTGAAATAATCTTTTTTTAACTGATAGGCTTTATGCAAGGCAATCAGGCATTGCCCATTAGAATATTGATTAAGCATGTCGATGGCAATTTCTCGCTTGTCATTTTCCATTAGTTGCTGAACTATTTTTTCCAGGTAGGGTTGTCTGGTGAATTGCTGCTCTTCAAAATTCTGCCAGTTTGCCAGAATCTCCTGGCCTTTCCCCTCAAAATCACTGGCGCTGAGAATCGCCAGTGTTCGAAAAGCCCAGTAAGCCGACTGGTCATCATAGTAATCAGAACCTGCCTGATAAATGGCCGGCAATTCCTCTAGGCCTACATAATAGGGAATAAAAGGGCTGGCTAGGGGTGTTGACAGGGCAATCCATTGTATACCCCCCAGTTCATCAGGAAGCCAATCCCGGATTTGCAGGACATGGGATTCAATGGTGCCGAAAGTGCCGATGCCCCGTTCATCCGTATTCACCTGCACGGAGTCATATTCTGTACCCTGGTAGTGGTAGCGCATAAAATTCATAGCCTCCTCCAGGCTGATTTTTTTATCCGGCTTGTTAAACAGAGGGTAATTTTTTGTTTCAGGATTCCATTGAGTCGAAGGTGTAAAGTAATTTAGACCACCCCATACCCTGCGGTAATTTCTTACTTGATAAGCTTCAGCTGTTCCGTAGGCTTTGGCAAAGTGGAAGGGTTCGCCGCAATTAGGGTCATAAAGCTGATGATCAATGGCAAAATCAATCAGATCAGCCGAGCCGAGGTAATTTTCCGTATCTGTAAGATTTACTTCTCCGATACGTAAGGCATTGGCACCGACAAAGTAGGAATTATCAGGCACTTTCACGGCAACCCAGTGATGCCCACCGCCAACTTCCAGCAGCCAGACTTCATTCGGGTCCCCGATGGCCATACCGAATGATTCGCTGGCTCCCTTGGTCTCCACCATACGACCAACCATCTGTACACCTTCCAGGGCAGTCCTTGCTTTCTGTGCCACCAGGGTTGTAATGATATTCTCACCGATGCCTTCTTCAATTAATGGATCTGCTTCTTTTGCCCTTTCGTTCTGATGCGCGGTCGTGGTCGCACTGACAGCTACTTGCTCTGAATTAATGGCACATTCATGGTAAATGCCATAGGTGGGCAGGCAGTCCTGAACGGATACATATTTCAGCGTTTTTTCCGGCAATTCCCAGACAAATCCATTCTTCGAGGTAATGGTTTCACCCTTTTTATATTCAGTGGTAGGATTAATCACAATGTGTTTTGCCCAGCCGCCTTCCAGGTCTTCATTTCGGGCAATCAGTATGGAACCGTCCTGTGTTGCCTCCTTCCCGGCAATGAGAAACGTGCATTTGGCATAAGAGGCAAGGCTAAAAGAAAGAAACAGCAATAACAGGATGATCGTGAAAATGGAATAAAATCGAATTCGTTTTGTATTCGGGGATTGAAGTATCATAACTCCTCCTTTTTATTGAAATTAATCTTCATTTTTTAAAAGAATCTCGCCTCAAAAATACTTCTCGTTTTTTCAGAGACGAGACTCTTAATAAGCCGGCTAAATATCTGTCATTCGATAAAATTAGGTAATGATTATTGACTTGTCATGCATTCAGCCAGGTTTTGGGCATAGGATTCCAGATCTTCATCTTCTAATAGTTTACCATGCTGGGCATAACAGTCGCTGATCTTATTGAGGTCTCCGGCAAAATAAGCCTTTACCAGGTTATCCCAGATGGGTGTCATCTGGACCTTATTCAATCCTTCATTGATTAAGGGAAGGATTCCTTTCGGGTCACCTTTCTGTACATAATATACCAGTTGATCTTCAGTATTGAAGGTACCAACTGCTTTA